>JACRMK010000090.1 GCA_016235055.1 Chloroflexota bacterium
GAAATGAACCGGAAGTTTGCCAACGTGGAAACCGATGAATACGTTGTGATGCCCAATCATTTTCATGGCATTATCGTGATTGTAGGGGGCGACCGGCGTGTCGCCCTGGATGCCGCTGCGAAGGGCGTCCACGCATCGGGCGCACACGCAGGTTCGCCCCTACACCGCGCATACGTAGGGGCCGACCGGCGTGTCGGCCCGGATCAGGCCAATCGGTGAGGGCGAACACACAGGTTCGCCCCTACCAGGCCAATCGTAGGGGCCGACCGGCGTGTCGGCTCGGATCAGGGCATTTGCTGAGGCCATCGCCGTGAAATACGATCTGCAAATCCACCACCGTCGTTCGATTCGACTGAAGGGCTACGACTACGCAAGCGCCGGAGCGTATTTCGTCACGGTCGTTGTCCAACTGCGACTATGCCTGCTGGGGGATATCGTGGATGACGCGATGCGGTTGAATGATGCCGGGCGCATGGTCGAGACGTGGTGGCTGGAAATGAACCGGAAGTTTGCCAACGTGGAAACCGATGAATACGTTGTGATGCCCAATCATTTTCATGGCATTATCGTGATTGTAGGGGGCGACCGGCGTGTCGCCCTGGATGCCGCTGCGAAGGGCGTCCACGCATCGGGCCATCGGGCGCACACGCAGGTGCGTCCCTGCCGACCATGATGCAGTGGTTCAAAACGATGACAACGAATGAGTACGTCCGTGGGGTTGGGCAATCGGCGTGGCCGGCATTCCCAGGGAAATTGTGGCAACGCAACTACTACGAGCACGTTATCCGTAATAGCGAATCACTAGATCGCATCCGCGCCTATATTCAAAACAACCCGCTGCAATGGGCGCTGGACGACGAGAACCCCGATCGATCGGGAACTGCGTCCGCACGTACGCCCTGATCACAGCGCATGGTCGATCGCTCCGGGCGGACTTCAGCATGGTATAATCACATGCTTGCAGCCACGTTGAAGGCCGCCTATGTTCCTTACCCAAATCCGCCATCGCCTGCCGTTGCTGGCGCACAACCGAAACTACCGCTGGCTGTGGACCTCCACGATCTTCTCGTCGTTTGACGAGATGCTCTCGTTCACGGCTGTCACGCTCTACGTGTTGAACCTGACCGGCTCGGGCGCGGCATTGGCGGGCGCCTGGGCGGTGCAGACGCTGCCGGCGATGGTTGCCGGCTCCATTTCGGGCGTGCTGGCCGATCGCTACAACCGCCGCCTGATCTGGCTGATCGCCGGCAGCATCACGGCCGCTGCGTACGCACTGTACGCGTTCGCGCAAACGATCGAGCAGTTCTTTGTGCTGATCGCCATTGCGAGTTTCTGCCTGACGGTTGCGCGCAACGCATACCTGGCGATGCTGCCCGATGTGGTGGCCGAGGGCGAACTGGTGGACGCCAACGCGCTGACGGCGATGAACTTCAATATCGCGCTGACCACCGCGCCGCTGCTGGCGGGCGCGCTGGTGGCGGCCTCGGGCGCGCAGGTGGCGTTCGGCCTGCTGGCGGTGCTCCAGTTGGGCGGGTTGTTCGCCATCAGCCGCGTGCGCTACACGCAGAACGTGCATCACGATCCGCACCCGGACGGCTGGCTGGGCGACCTGCGTGCGGGGCTGCACTACGCGCGCGGCCACGCCACCGTGCGGCACGTGCTGATCACCGCGCTCGGCGTGCACTTCGGCGGCGGCGCGCTGATCATCCTCGAAGCGCTGCTCGTCAAGCAGGTGCTCAACGCGGGCGACGCCGGCTACGGGCTGCTGCTCTCGTGCGCCGGTCTGGGCGCCATCCTCGGCTCGCTGCTGATGAAGCCGCTCACCGCGCGCTGGTCGATCCTGCGCGTGTTTACCGTCGCCGTCATCGTCACCGGCTTCACGTACTACCCGTATGCGATGCTGCTCTGGTTCCCCGTCACGCTCCTGATCGTCTTCGCGCAGACGATCACGTTCGCGATGGTGATGGTGCTGGTCGACACGATCATCCAGGCTGAGGCATCGGGCGCGCAGCGCGGGCGTATGCTCGGCCTGTCGCTGGTCGTCCGCAACGGCATGACGCTGTTTGCCATGGCAGCGCTGGGGCCGCTGGTGGAACCACTCGGCACGCTGAACCTGCTGTTCGTGGCCGGCACCGTCTACATGCTGGCCGGCATCTACGCCGCCTTCACATTGTGGCGCGTCAGGCCGGCGATGAACGTCGCGGTGCACGACGCATTAGCCGAGTGAGTATGAGCGCGAGCGGGACATTCTGGAATCGCAACCTGGTCATTGCCGTCAGCACCGGCTTCCTCAACACGGTCGGCAACGGGCTGTGGAGCGCGCTGCTGCCGTTGTACTACCGGCAACTGGGCGCGAGCGACAGCGAGATCGGCGTGGCGTTCACGGTGGCGTTACTGGCGAATACGTTCCTGCAGGCGGTGGGCGGGCTGATGGCCGACCGCATCGGCCGGCGCACCATTCTCTTCGCCATGCTCGGCGCCACGCCCATGTTCCTGATTGCCGGCACGACCAGCGACTGGCGCATCGTCCTGCTGGCATACTCCGGCACGCGCATGCTGATGGGCACGCAGTGGCCGGCGCTCTTCGCACTGATCAGCGAGTCGGTGCCGCGCGAGGCGCAGGCGCGCGCGTTCAGCCTGTTTGAGTTTTCCATCGGCCTCGGGATGACCGTCGGCCCCGCACTCGGCGCGCTGTGCATCAGCCAGTTCAACATGGGCATCGGCTCGCTGATGGTGATCCACGGGCTGATCATCGCGGGCACGGCGCTGGCGCGCGGCAGCCTGATGCGCGAGGGGCCGCGCGGCGCGCCGCCTTCGGCGCGGCAACTGCGCGCGGCGGTCTCCCCTAATCTTATCTGGTTCGCCGTTTCGATCTGCCTGTTCGCGCTGGCTGAGACACTGACGCTCTCCGGTCCGTTCTATACACTGTTCAGCGCCGACGTCTGGAAAGCCAGCGAGACGGAGATTAACCTGCTGACCAGCGCAGCCAGCTTGACCGGCGTCGCGTTCGGGCTGTGGGGCGGACACTGGGCCGACCGCACCAGCAACCGGCGCGTGATCATCGCCGGCTGTCTCGGTACGACGCTGACGCTCATCGCATGGATGGTCGCGCCGACGCTGGCGTGGGGAGTCGTGCCGGTGCTGGCCAACTTCATGGTCGTGGAACTGGCGCTCATCGCGCAGCAGGCCGAGCAGTCGCGGCTGACGACGCCGGAAACGCGCGCCAGCGTGGTCGGCGTGCTCGGCGCGGTGCAAGGATTCGTCAGCGCCGGCGGCCCGGTCGTCGGCGCGCAATTGACGCCGCTCTTCGGCCCGGCGGCCCCGTTCGCGCTCGGCGCGCTGATCAGCCTGGCGAGCGCCTGGGCGATGGGCCGCGTAAAAAAATAGAGCGCGCGCCGGCATGCGCCGCTTCCCCACACGCGCTCAATCCCGCAGGTGCGTCGTCTCGTTCAGTCGCACCACCTCCGGCGCGGGCGCAAATACCACCTCGCTCACCCCGCAGTTGTCCGTGCGGAAGCGGGGCCAGCGGGTGAAATCCGGCTCTAACCACAGGCCCAGCGAGACCATGCTGAAGACCCCGTGCGAGACGACCAGCACCGATCCCGCATGCTGCTGTCCGATGTCCGCCCAGGCCGTCAGCACGCGCGCCAGGAATCCCTTCGCCGATTCGCCCCCAGGAAACGTCACGTCCTGCATCACGCGCGCGCCGCGCCCGTCGTCCGCTCCGCGCGTGAAGTATGCCCATAACTCCCGCTCCGTGCGCCCTTCCAGCGCGCCGAGATTCAACTCGCGCAGGTCGTCGCGCGCGTGCAGTTCGCGCCCCAGCGCGCGCGCAATCGCTTCGCCGGTCTGAATGGCGCGCGGCAGCGTGCTTGTGTAGATGACATCCACCGGCGGCAGCGTGCGCACAAACTGCGCGGTGCGCGCCGCCTGCTGAACACCCAGCGTGCTCAACGGATCATCCGACCAGCCGCGCATCACCCCACCGACGTTCGCATCGGTGCTGCCATGCCGCACCAGCACCACGCGCTTCATGCCGCCGCTCCCGCGGCAAGCGGCTGCGGCGCGACCGCGCTCGTCGGGCACACCGCCACACAGCGCATGCAGGCAATCGCGCACGGCAGCGCGACGGCGATCGTATCGAACGGCGACACGAACGGCTCACCTTGCAGGCACACCGCCACGCACGCACCGCAATGGATGCACGCGGGCCAGATCACGTCGAACGTCACGGGCTGTTGTTTGCGAGGCATGGACGTTTGTCGCAGAGCTTTTTGCAGAAGCGCTCTAGACCTTGCGATATTTGGAGTCCGGATGGAAGTAGTGGCCCAGCGTTTCAAACAGCGCGCGATCCTGCTGGGCCGGATCCGGAGACCGGAAGATGTCGCGCCGGAGGCGGTACAGCTCCGCATGCGTGCGTCCCAACTGCGCTTGCCAGCGCGCCTGGCACGACCGCAGCGCCTGGCGTGAGCAGTCTGATGTGACGGCGAGGTGTTCCGTCAGGAACGCGCCCACGAGCCGCCCGTCGCGCATCGCCATGTGAATGCCGCCGCCCGTGATTGGGTTGACGTGGCGCGCCGCGTCGCCAATCAGTATGACGTTGTCGGCGACCATCTGCTTCAGCGCGGCGGACAGCGGCACACCGCCGCCCTGCACTTCGGCGATGCGAGCGTGGCGGAAGCGCGGCGCCATGAACGAATCGCTCATGAGACGCTCCAGCCACCAGCGCGCGTCGCGATCGGTACGGTCGCGCGCCACGCCCAGCCCCACCTCGGCCATGCCGTGCCCTTTGGGAAAGACCCAGGCGTAGCCGCCGGGCGCGTGGGCGTGGCCCGTCACGATTTCCAGCAAGCCGCATGTCTCGACGTTCTCGACCACGTACTGCAGGCACGAAGCGATGTCGCCCAGCGGCGCCGCGACACGCAGGCCGGCCATCACCCCAACCTGCGACATGATGCCGTCGGCGCCGACGACCACGCGCGCGCTCACCGCGCAGCGATCGGTGAAACGTTCGATCTGCGCCGTGATGGCTCCGGCGGCGCGCGCCAGCCCGACTACGCGCGCTTTCAGCCACACCTCGGCGCCGGCCGCCGCCGCTAACCGGGTCAGGTAGCGGTCGAAGCGCTTGCGGTCCACCACGTAGCCGAGCGGCTCGCGGCGACCAAAGGCGCGGTAGTCGAGACGGCTTGGCTCGCCCGAATTAGAATACGTCAGGAAACCGAAGACCGGCTCGGCGATGAACTCGGGGTCAGCCGGCACATCACAATCGTCGAGTGCGCCGGCGCTGAGCGCGCCGGAGCACTGCACGGGGGTACCCAACTCGCTCTTCTTGTCCACCAGCAGCACCCGCAAGCCGCCCTGCGCCGCGGTGCGCGCCGCCAGCGCGCCGGCGGGTCCTCCGCCGACGACGAGCACATCGTAATCGCAAGCCATCTGCGCGCCCTCCCGCTTTGGATGACCCCGCCGGCACGGGCCTGCCCCGCTACCCCTTCAACGACCCCGCCATCAGGCCGCGCATGAAGTAGCGGCCGAGGAAGATGTACACCAGCAGCGGCGGGACGGCGGTCAGCAGCGCCGCCGCCATCTGGATGTTCCACGGCACATGGAACGAGCCGGCGATATTGTTCAACGACAGGGTAATCGGGTAGACGCGCGGATCATTGGCCAGCGAAATGCCGAACAGGAAGTCGTTCCAGATCGAGGTGAACTGCCAGATCAGCACCACGACGAACGCCGGCACCGACAGCGGGAACAAAATGTAGCGGTAGATCGTGAAGATATTCGCGCCGTCGATGCGCGACGCCTCGATCATTTCCGTCGGGATCGACGCATAGTAGTTGCGGAAGATAAGCGTCGTGATCGGAATGCCATAGATGCAGTGCACTACGATCAGCCCGAGGATCGTCGAAAACAGTTTGATGCCGGTAAACTGCTCGAAGATGCGGTAGGTCTGCACCAGCGGGATCAGGATGCTCTGGTACGGGATGAACATGCCGAACAGGATTAGCGGAAAGAGCAGGTCCGCGCCACGGAACTTCCACTTAGCCAGGATGTAGCCGTTGACCGAGCCGATCATCGACGAGATCAGCGTGGCGGGCACCACCAACTGCACGCTGTTCCAGAAGCCCTGCTGGAGGCCCACCGTGTCCGCGGCGCCAAACCAGGCGGTCTGGAAGGCGCGGAAGCTGATCACGTCGGGCGGGACCCACATGTTGAAGATGTTCTGCGCCTCGGTCGAGCTCTTGAAACCGGTGATCAGCAGCACGTAGATCGGCGTCAGGTAGAACAGGGCGGCCAGGACCAGCACCGCATACAGCGCGATGCGCAGCGGGTGAAAGTGGCGGGCGGGCGCCCGGGGAGTCGCGGTCGTCATAGCGGTTACACCTGGGCTTCCGCGCGAATACTGTAGCGCAGATACGGGATGATCAGGATAGCGACCAGCACGAGCAGCACCAGGCCGATCGCCGCTCCTTGCGAGAACAACGTCGCGTCAAATGTTGTCTTCCACATGTTGTAGGCGGGCACATCGGTGGCGAAGCCCGGCCCTGGGCCCGTCATCGACACCACGAGATCGAAGATCTTCAGCGAGATGTGGCCCAGGATGATCACCACGCTCAGCGTCACCGGCTGCAACAGCGGCAGGATGATGTGGCGGTAGACCTGCACCTCGCTCGCCCCGTCCATACGCGCCGCTTCGCGCAACTCGTCGGGCACGCTGCGCAGGCCGGCCAGATAGAGCGCCATCGTGTAGCCAGAAAGCTGCCACATCGCCGCGATCACCAGCGAAGTAATCGCCAACGGGTAGCCGAAATCTTTGGTCGTCAGAAACCCGAGACCGATGCTGTTCAGGATCGCACCCACGCCGGAATCCGGCGACAGATAGGCAATGGTCGGATCCGTGAACCAGGTGGACTGCAAGTTTTTCAGCCCAAGCTGAGTGAAAATGATGTTGACGCCGACCGGGTCGTTCGCTTCGCCGGGCGTCAGCATCCAGCGCCACGCTACGCCGGTCACGATGAACGAGACCGCCATCGGGAACAGGAAGATGCTGCGGAAGACGGCCTCGCCGCGCACGCGCTGGTCGAGCAGGACCGCCAGCCCGAAGCCGATGATAATACAGCTCAACAGGAAGAAGGCCGTGAAGCCGACCATGTTGCGCAGGTCGTAGCGAAAGCGGATCGCATCCGTGCCGTCGCCAATGAACAAGTGCTCGAAGTTGCGCAGGCCGACAAAGGTGAAATCCGGCGCGGCGCTGTCCCACTTGGCCAGCGAGATGTAGCCGGTCCATGCGATGAATGCGTAAACGAATATCCCAAGCGCAAGGATGGACGGCAGCAGCAGCAGGATTGAGACAACCCGTTCCCAGTTGCGATGTTTGGGGCTCATAACGATTGACCCGTCACCCGGCCGCCGGCTCAGGGCCGGCGGCGCATATTATACTGTTTCAAATTGAAAATGTCCCCATGTGCATGTCGCATGAGCACGCGGCACACCGCCAAATTCTGCCCTTCCCCCAGCCCCCTCTCAGCTTCGCGGGGAGGGGGAGCAAGGGGATGAGGGAGCGGCAGTTGCACTTACGCAATCGCTTTGAGGACAGGGCCAAGTTGAAATAGTATTAGAAGGCGGACGGCAGGCCACGCCTGCCATCCGCCATCCGTGTCAGCCACGCATGTATAATGAAACGCTTACTGCGGGAAGCCTGCGGCTGCGGCCGCCGCGACCAGGGCCGCCTGCGCCTTGGCCACGTCGCCCGTCGACGCAAACAGCACGACCGGGTCCGAGTAGCCCTTGGAGGCCCAACTCGGGGTGGCCGCCGCGCCGTGCACGACGCTCGGCACGATCGCGTTCACTTTCCAGTCACTGATCGCCGACTGCAGGTAGGCGTTGAACAACGCCGGGTCGCAATCGGTGCGGGCGCAGATCGAACCCTTCGCCGGGTTGAACTTCTCCTGGGCGGCCTTGGAACCGGCCAGCGCCAGCCACGCCTTCGCATTGTCTACGTTCGGGGCCTTCGCCGGCAGCGCGAACGAGTCCGACAGGGCGTCGTAGATGCCCTTGCTGCCCGGGGTCGGGGCCCAGCCGTAGTCGGTGAACTTGGCCGCGGTAAACTCGCCGTTGGCCCAGTCGCCCATGATGTTCATCGCCGCTTTGCCGTTGATGAGCAGCGCGGTGGCTGAGGCCCACGACAGCGCGTCATGATCGGCATTGGCGTACGTGATGTACTTCTTGAACGTGTTCAGCGCATCAGTCACCTTCGCGTCCTTCCACGACGTCTTGCCGGTCCACAGGCCGCGATAGCCATCCGCGCCCAGTGTGCCGACCAGGATCGTCTCGAAGGTGTGCTGCAACTCAAAGCCGTCCTTGCCGCCCAGCGCGACCGGCGTGATGCCGGCGGCCTTCAGCTTGTCGGCCGTGGCGAAGAACTCGTCCCAGGTCTCCGGGGCCTTCGTAATGCCGGCTTTGGTGAACAGGGCCTTGTTGTACCACAGCACGTTGGCGCGGTGGATGTTCACCGGCACGCCGTAGTAGTGGCCGTCCTTGTACTTCAAGAGGGTCAGCAGGTCCTTCGGGAACGCCGCTTCCAGGTTCGCGCTCTTGTACACGTCGTCCACCGGCACCACCAGCGTGGGCGGGTTGTATGTCTCGACTTCGAGGCCGGCATGCAACTGGAAGGTATCCGGCGCGACGCCGCCCAGCAACTGGGTCAGCAACTGGCCCTTGAAGTTGGTGCCCGCGCCGCCGGCGATCGCCGCATTCACGATTTCGACATCCGGGTTCGCCGCTTTGTACAGTTTGAACATCTCGTTCAGGCCGGCGAACTCGCCGCCGTTGGTCCACCACGAGCCGACCAGCAACTGGCCTTTCTTGCCCGCGCCGAACAGCAGCCACGGCTTGTTCGGGTCGAACGCCTTGAGGAACGCATCCGCGTCGGCCTTGGCCGGCACGCAGATCTTCCAGCCGACTTCGATCAGGTCGGCGTTCTCAATGCGCGCGTAGGTCTTGTCCGCGACGTTCTTCTGGTTGGTCGCAGCCATCAGCGGCCAGTACGCGGTGACGCTGCCGTATTCTTTGTCCGAGATCTTGGACAGCCAGTCGTTGGCTGCGATCGTGTAGGTCTTCGCGCAGTCCGTCAGCGCGTTGGTGGGCGCCGCACTGGCCGTCGGCACGAGCAGGACCAACAGCGTCAGCGCCAGCAGGGCGTTGACGAGCAGAGACTTCTTCATGTAAGGCTATCTCCTTTTGAAACGCAAATCGACGTGTGAAATGACGCTCTAATCGTGCACATGCTGAACTGCCGGGCATCTTTGCAGGGCATCACCTCCTCCGGTCGGGCGCGGGGCCGGTCGGGCCGCCGCGCACGGACTATTTGGCGCAACGAAAACCCAGATCATCGTTAGCGGCCGACAGCACGCCGGAGTTGCGCACGAATGCGGACACATACTCCTTGGTGTCAAACCAGCCGCCGCCGCGCACAATGCGGGTGCCAGGCGTGAAGATTTTGCCGGTGCGGGCGCCGCCGGGATAAACGGCCGGTTCACTGGCCGTCCACTCGGAGACATTGCCGGCCATATCCTGCACGCCGAACGGGCTCGCGCCCGCACCGTACGATCCGACGACCGTCGTGGCGCGAACGCCGCCTTCTTTGGAATTCGCTTTTTTCGGATCGAAGTCGTTGCCCCAGGGGTAGGCGCGCCCGTCGGCGCCGCGCGCAGCCTTCTCCCACTCCTGCTCGGTCGGCAGGCGCTTGCCGGCCCACTTGCAGAAGGCGTCGGCATCGTTCCAGGAGACTTTGACGACCGGGTTCTGGTCTTTGCTCTTGGCGTACGACAGCCAGGTATCCGTATCGCCGGACTTTTCGGATTCGGTCTTGTAGCCGGTGGCGTCCGCGAACTTCTTGAAGTCCGCGTTGATGACTTCGAACTTGTCGATGCGGTAGGCCGGCAGATTGACCTCGGACTGCGGTTTGGCGTCCGGGGCGCCGTTATCGCTGCCCATCTTGAAGGGGCCGGCCGGAATATCGACCATTTCGCTGTTGATGGCCGCCTGCGGAACGGGTGTCGAGCCGGCAGCCACAGGCGCCGCGGTGGCCGTCGCGGCGCGCGTGGGCGGCGGCGGCGGCGGCTGGGTGGCAATGGTTGGCAGGGACTGCGGCGTGTAGATAATCGTCGGTGCGGCAGCAGCGGGTGTGGCGGTCGGGGGTGCGGGTGTATCCGCTTCAAAGGAACAGCCCAACAGGAGCAGAACGATCAGCAGCAAGAGCAAGCCATGAAGATACTTCATCGCTGATGGACTCCGCAAGATGTGATTGGCGCGCGTCGGGGACATGGGCGCAGGCCGGATTTAAGATTAGCGCTACAATCGTGAATTGTCAAAGCCTAGAAACAGCCGCACAGCGCGCACCTACCCCATTCCCACGCGATCTATCTTTTCCACAAATGCCAGGTCGGGCGTCGGGCTGACGCCCGTCCAACCGCCACGCCACGGCGAGTGATGGCTAATTCGATATTCTGCATGCGGTTTTGCCGGTGGCAGTCAATTATGCGAAAATAGAGGCGGAAGTGAGGTGCCAATGGAAAAACTCGACCGAATCATTTCTGACCCGCTGATCTGTCTTGGCCAGCCAATCATCCGTGGCACACGCATCACGCTCAGCATTATTCTACGCCTGCTGGCGTCCGGCTGGTCGGAACAGGACGTGATCGCAGCCTACCCCGAACTGACTCCGCAGGACATCCATCAGGCCGCACAGTATAATCTACCGTGAGAGACGGTCGTCATGCCGGCATGCAGTTGGCCGGCATCCACTATCACACGCTGTGTCATGCTGAGAACGGCCAGACCGCGCGCGGTGTGCGATGCGGCATGACGTTTGGTGTAGGGGCCGGGCTTGCCCTAATTGTCATAGGTTAGCGTAAAAGTGGCGTTGTCAAGGGGTAAAAGGTGGCAATTTGCACTGCGGAGTGGGAATGAGTAGCATGAAGCATGACCCAATCCAGCCAGCCTCCCAGCGACAACCGCCATCACCGCGCGCG
>JACRMK010000091.1 GCA_016235055.1 Chloroflexota bacterium
CCGACTCCAAAATGAGAATTGCTGCACGGTGTACGGGCGTTCAATCGTGTACGGGCGTTCAACTGAACGCCCGCAAGGAGGCACCCGATGGCTCTACCGACCGATGCGGTGCTCGATTGGCTATTGGAAGGCGACCCGGCGATTCGTTGGCAGGCGTTGCGCGATCTGCGCGGTGCGGCGGAACGCACCGTTACGCGAGAGCGGAAGCGGGTCGCGCGCGAGGGCTGGGGCGCGCAACTGCTGGCGCTTCAGGATGCCGAAGGCACGTGGGCACACGGGTTGTATACGCCCAAATGGACCTCGACCCACTACACGCTGATGCTCCTGCGCGACTTCGGCCTGCCGCCCGACAACGCGCAGGCGCGTCAGGGCTGCCGGTTGCTGCTCGACGGCGGGATCCAACCCGATGGCGGCATCAATAACGATCTTGGGGCGAAGAAGACGCGCCGGGGCGAGACGTGCGTGACGGGGATGACACTGTCGCTGCTCTCGTACTTCGAGCTGGATGACGAGCGGCTTGACGTCGTGGCCGCTCACCTGCTGGAGGAGCAGATGCCCGACGGCGGTTGGAACTGCCGCCGCCCGCTCGGCGCGACCCATTCGTCGTTCAATACAACTATCAGCGCGCTCGAAGGCTTGCGTCACTACGAACTGCATCGGGGGAGCGCCCTTCGACAGGCTCAGCGCACGCAGCGGGCGGTGCGCGCCGCGCAGCGCCGGGCGCGTGAGTTCCTACTGCAGCACCAGCTGTTCCGCTCGCACCGCACCGGCAATATCGTCAAGACGATCTTCACGCGCTTCTCGTTCCCGCCGCGCTGGCACTACGACATCCTGCGCGCGCTCGACTACTTCCAGGCCGTCAACGCGCCGCGCGACCCACGACTGGCCGACGCAATTGGTATCGTAAATGAAACGCGGGCGTCCGACGGGCGATGGTCATTGCAGAACACCTACACGGGCAAGACCTTCTTCGAACTGGAGCGGCGTGGCGCGCCCAGCCGCTGGAACACGCTCCGCGCCCTGCGGGTGCTGAAGTGGTGGGAAAGGTGACAACGGCGACAACGGACACGGAAACGGACAAACGGACTGACGACGGCTGCGATAGAAGCGCATTGCATGCGCCCAAGCCAGGCACAACGAGCAGACCGCACGGGTTTCGGTGGCCCGAGCGATCTTCGTGTAGCAGCCGGGTATGTCGCTGCCCCCGCACTTCCATCGGCGGAGTTTATGCTTGGGATGAGTATGCCTCCTGCAAGACTGCTTTCAGCTTGTCTTGCGTCTTTTCGATCAGCTTTACCATAGCTCCGGCGATTACTAATGGGTGCGTGGTTCGCTCAAACATGATGGCAAGTGCAAGTCCCGCATACTCGAACCTCTTGACTCCCTTCACGGGCCCCGGAAACGAGAGTTCCAACTCTGGCTTGAAGCTCTGAACTGTCGCCACAACCTTCTGCTGGTTTGGCTGCTGTTGTTCGATAAAGATCTCGACACCTATCTTCTGTACGCCATCATCACTATGGAGTTGGAAATTGTACTTGGTGCGATCAGCCCATTCCGGCGGCCAGTCAGAGGCAGACACGGCAGCCCAGACCTTCTTGATTCTACCGATTTCCCGAAAGCCTGCCGGCGCTATCTTCTCATATTCTGACTGGATAGCCTTGAACTCACGCGTAGCGTCACGATGGTCGGGCTTGGAAACACTGCCGTAACGATCTTTCCATTCTACTGTGGTGATCCGCTCGAATTTGTGCGCGCCCTGCCCACGATTCTGGTTTGTTAGATTCTCTACACCTATCAGATCTATGACGACGCGTTCAACTAGTGAGGTGACGGCGTCATCCCACAAGTTCCAAGCAATAAGTTCAATCTTTGGTTGCTGCCCATTCTCGCGGATCTCCTGGATCACTTCGACCTTTTCAGATTCGCTCGCGTCGCCAAGATGTTCAAAAACGCGGTTGCCCTGCCCTTTACCAACATAGAAGATCTTGCTTCGCTTGTTTGCGTCAGGGAAACTGTCGGGGTAGCTGTAAAGGTAAATGTAACGCTGCAGTACGGTGCGCTCTTCTAGCGTGAAGTCCCGCTCTGTCATGGATTTCTCCTTTTGCTTGATTGTTGAATCTGAATCCGGTGGCCAGCGGCGTAACTGCTACCTCAACGGCTTCTTCGCCGCCAACCCCTCCCGCCGCGGGTATTCGTCCGGCGTCGGCGCGACCTTCTCGCCCACGATCAGGTGTCGCTTCGCTTCGATCCCCGGCACGTGCACCTGCTTGACCGTGTCCAGTTTTCCGCCGAGTTTTTCGAACGCGCCCTTGGCGGCGTTCACCTCGCCCTGCACCGTCTCGCCCTTCCACGCCACGCACAGCCCGCCGACGCGCGCGAACGGCAGCAGGTACTCGGCCAGCGTGTTCATCTCCGCGAGCGCGCGCGCCAAGACCAGGTCGTGCCGCTCGCGCTGCCCGCGCTGGTGAGCCACCGTCTCGGCGCGCCCCCAGGCCACATGCACATCGGTCAACTTCAGCGCCGATACGACGTGCTCCAGGAAGTCGCACTTCTTGCGCGTCGCTTCCAGCAGCGTCAGTTGCCAGGTCGGGCAGACGATCTTGAGCGCCAACCCCGGCAGCCCTGCACCGGTACCGACGTCGATCACGGCGATGCCCTCGGCGCGCACCGGATAGCGTTCCGCCAATGCGAAGAGCGACAGCGAATCGAGGAAGTGCCGGCTCACGACCTCCGCCGGATCGGTGATCGCCGTCAGATTAAACTTCGCGTTCCATTCCAGCAGGGCGTCGAGATACGCCGCGAACGCCTGCGTCTGCGCCTCGCTCAGCTCAACGCCGAACGCGCGCGCGCCGGTCATCAGTTGGTTACGATCCAATGTGGACATCGGCGTCAACGGATTCTGAACGGATCAACGGATGAGGCGTCATGATCGACCGCAGAGGCCGACCAGTGGTCGGCCCCTTTCGCGTCTTTCGTGTTATTTCGTGGTTCTCGTGTTCCAAGCTATCGTGTTCCAAACTCGCTCCACAACACGTTGACGCCGGCCGTCGAATCGGGCCGCATGAGGTACACCTTCTCGTTCGGTCCGCCGAGGTAGCAGTTCCACAAGCGCGGGTACGCTGTCAACTCGCACTGGTGGCCGCTGGTGAACGCGTACTCCCGCTCCAACGCCCAGCCGAGCCGCGCGCGGGCCGCCGGCACATCCACAAACTCGCCGCGCCACAACATGCCGAAGCCGCTCAGCGGCTCGAAGCGCCCGGCCGGCGGCGTCTCGCCGGTGCGGTTGTCCGGCGACGCGCCCGGCTTCAGCCGCACGGCGGTATAGGTGTCCACGGTTTGCGGCGTGCCGTCATTGAACACGGTGAACGCGTCCGGCTGTGCGGTCCAGACCATGAAACCGTGGTCAAAACGCTGGAACGCCGCCTGCGAGAACTGCGCCGTGTTGACCGGGCAGCGCAGCGGCGGGTTCGCCATGAACCACTCGCGGAAGCCACGGCACTGCATGAATACCCGCACCGACGCCAGCTCGGACAGCCCGCCGCTCCGCGCGCGCAATACATAGCCAACCCATTGCAGATCGGCCTCTGTGACGGTGATCATGCGCGTTCCGCTCAGCGGCACATCCACGCACTGGCTGTCCACCGGTCCGGGGCCGAACAGCGGGCACAGTTGCGCCTGTTGCCCGGTCGCTTGCCAGGTAAACGTAATCTGGTCGCCGATCGCATTCGTCGTCGTCGGGTTGGCCGTGAACGACAGCACCTTCGCTACCGGGAACGGCGTCGGCAGCGGCCGTGTCACCGTCGCGGCCGGAGGCACACTGGTCGCCGTGGCAGTTGCGGTGGCCGGCGCAGTCGTGGGCGATGGCGGCACGCTCGTAGCGGTTGGCGACGCCTGCGTCGCTGTCGGGGCTGCCGTGGGCGGCGTGGTCGGCGGCGCGACGGTGGGTACGGTTGTCGCTATCGTCGCAGCCGGTGTGCTGGGCGCCGGCGTGGCGCGCGGCACCGTCGGCGATTCGCCGCACGCGGCCAGCATCGTCGCCAGCATCAACAGGGCAATCAGGCGATTCATGGGTCCCTCCGATCACTTGGGAGACCTCACAGGTCTGCGAGACCTGTGAGGTCTGCTCTGCACTACTCATGCTGGATCGCGGCGACGATGTTCGTGCTCGCCGCGCGCCACGCCGGGTACAGCGCCGCCAGTTGCGAGACGACCAGCGCGACGATCACGCCCTCGACCAGCGCCGCCACCGGCCAGACGAATTGCAGTTCATAGCCGTTCAGGTCGTTCACGCCGCGCAGCAGGATCTGCGCCAGCGCCAGCCCGAACACCAGCCCGAACAGCGCGCCGACGATGCCGATCGCCGCCGACTCCGACAGGATCAGCTTGCCGATCTGCGTGCGCGTCATGCCGAGGCTGCGCAGCATGCCGATCTCGCGCTGGCGCTCCATCACGTTCATGATCAGCGTGTTGATCACGCCCAGCGCCGCCACAATCACACCGATCAGGTTCAGCACGTCGAACAACGCGAACGACTGGTCGGCCACGCGCGCGATGCGCTCGTGGTACTCGTGTGACGTCTCGATCCGCAGGTGGTAGCTGCCCGCGTAGCGCTCTTTGATCGCAGCCGCCACCGTCTCGTGGTCCGCGCCCGGTTGCAGCTTGACCGTGAAGCTGCTCACATCGTTGAGTCCCCAGTAGCGGCGCATATCCTCCCAACTGCCGGTCACCGTGCTGCCCTGCGCTATAAATGTAACGATGATACCTGCCACCTCGAAATCCGACGGGCCGCGGCGCGTGTTCAGCCGGATCGTGTCGCCCTGCTTCAATCCCAGCCGCTCGGCCAGCGACGCCCCCAGCATCACGGCATCGCCGCGCATCAGTTTGGCCGCCAACTCGGCCTCGCTGCCCTGCGTGCCGGTCACGAACTGAAAGCGCGCCGTCTGCAGGTACGTCACCGGGTCGATCGCTTCAAACAGGATCGAAGTGTCGGCGTCGAGCATGCCGGTCGCTGTGTCGATCCGCTTGACCGGGAAGTACCGCTGGGGCGTCGCCACGCGCACGCCATCGACGGTCAGCATCCGCTCGCCGAGCTCCGTGCGCATCGGCAGCGGGGAGAAGACGTACAGGTCGCCGCCGAGCGCGTTCTCCATCCACTTGTTGATATCCTGCCGGAACGCGGCGGTCAAGCCGCTGAGCCCGATGATCATCGTCACGCCGACCATCAACGCGCCGACGGTCAACGCGGTGCGGCCCGGCGCGCGCTGCACGTTGCCCGCGCCCAGCGCCCCTTCGCCGCCGAACAGCGCGCGCAGCACGCGCCGCAGCACGCCCTCCAGTCGCTGCATCGCCGCCGGGATCAGCAGCGCCGCACCGATCAGCATGCTGAACATGCTGAACATGCCGACGGCCAGCAGTATCTCGCTGGGGAACGCTGCGAAGAATACCAGCAGCAGCGCCAGCACGATCATCGCCAGTCCGACCAGCCAGCCGATCCGGTTCAGCCGCCCCGCGCCACTCTGCCCGGCCGGGCGCAGCGCCTCCATCGGCGCAATGCGACTGGCCCGCCGCGCCGGCAGAAACGCCGCGAACAGCGTCACGATGATGCCGGTCGCTACGGCGATGATGACCCCGTCCAGCGGCACGGTTGCCTTCGGGATCTCGATCTGCATTGTCTCGGCCATCAACGCCGTCAGCCCGCTCGCCATCGCCACGCCGGCGCCAACGCCCAGCGCCGTCCCGCCGATGCCCAGCAGCAGCGCCTCGCCCATCACCAGCACCATGATCTGCGGGCGCGTCGCGCCCAGCGCGCGCAGCATGCCAATCTCGCGCGTGCGCTCCACGACATTCATGTTGAACACGTTGTAGATCAGGAACGCGCCGACGAACAGCGCGACCGCACTGAAGAACGCCAAGCCCTGTTGGTATGTTTCCAGCAGTTGTGCGACCAGTTGCCCGCGCGACGCCGGGTAGCTCACTGTAAACCTGGTGCCCAGCTTATCCTCGATGCGCCGCCGCACCGTCTTCAGAGCATCCGTCGAGTTGGCCAGCGCCGGCTCGACCACCACGTCGAGCATGTCGATGTTGCGGCCGCGCTCGAACTTGTCCTGCAGCACGCGCAGCCCGACCACGCCCATCCGGCCGTTGTTCAGCCGCCCGACGCCTTCCTTCTTGATGATGCCGACCACGCGGAACGACTCGATGCCGGTCGCCGTCAACAACTGGATGTTCTTGTTCAGGCTGATGTGTTTGTCGTCGGCGTACTCCTTCACCAGCACGATCGCCTGCTCCTCCGCGTCGCGCAGCAGGCGCCCTTCGATCAACTGGTACACGCGCGCCTCGCCGTCCACCAGCGGGTCTGCGCCGAACAGTTGCAGTTCGCTCCCGCCGACTGTCGCGAAGTTGACCGCCAGTTGCCACTGTCCCGCCTCGCTCGCCAGCAGGCTGCGCGCCGACGCCGATGGCGCGACGGTCTGCACGCCCTCCACCGCCGCCACGCGCGCCAGCACGTTCTGGTCGAACCCGTCGCCCATGTCGTTCGCGCTCTGCACGATCAGTTGCGACTTGCCCGACACTTCATCGAACAGGTCGCCGATCGAAGACAGCGTCGACTGGTTGGTGATGGCGACGGCGAGGATGACCGCGACGCCGAGCACGATGCCGGCCGTCGTCAGCAGCGTGCGCGTGAATCGCGCGCGCATATTGCGGAACGCCAGTTGGTAGAAAGAGCGCATGGGTGGACTCAGACTTCGCAGATCTTTGAGACCTGCGAAGTCTTCTGAATTATCGTGATACGGGGGGCGATTGTCAAAGATTTACTGAACGTGGAAAAAGTATGGGGCAACCGGGCAGATGTGGTTGCCTCGCTCTTATGGGGTTTCGTTTTATAGGTGTCCTAGTTTGTCATGTTGAGCGCGAAGGCAGGGCCTATGTCCTTTGGCTCGTTACGCGCGCGAAACATCTGAAATGCCACAACCCAGATTCTTCGCGCGCGAAGCGTGTTGCACTCCATCGGTCTTGCCTCCGCGCTCAGAATGACAGTGGCTTAGGACATGCTCAACGCAAGACAGTACTACACTCCGCCTCCGGATTCCGGCTACCCTTTCCACCCCGGCCCGCGCACGACCATGCCTGGCTTCGCGCCAGTGTGCTCGCCGTCCTTCAGCACCTGCACGCCGTTGACGAAGACGTGCGACATGCCGGTCGCGTAGCGGTGCGCGTCCTGGAACGTCGTGTGCTCGTGCACCGCCGCCGGGTCGAACACGACCACGTCGGCGTAGTAGCCGTCGCGCAGCGCGCCGCGCTTCTGGATTTTCAGATTCGTGGCTGCCAGCATCGTCAGCCGGTAGATCGCCTCTTCCAGCGGGATGATCCGCTCGTTGACGACGTACTTCTCGATCAGGCGCGCGAAGTTGCCGTAGGCGCGCGGGTGCGTGCTCGACTTGAGGAATACGCCCTCCGGCGCCAGCGACGGGCTGTCGGAGCAGAACGACACCCACGGCACGCGGATCTGCTTGCGGATATTGTCCTCGGACATCTTGAAGTAGACCGCGCTCGGGTTCGCCTCGTCCTCCAACACCAGGTCGAGCAGCACCTCGTCGGCGGGCTGCCCGCGCATCGCGGCCACCTCGGCCAACGTCTTGCCCATCAGCGGCTTCATATCGTCCCGCTTGAACGAGACGAGCAGGATGTTCTCCGCGCCGGCGGCGGCCAGGTGGCTCTCCCACTCGCCGTTCTTGACCGCCATGTCCTGCTTGATGCGCGCGCGGGCCTGCGGGTCGCGCAGGCGCGCCAGCAGCGCGGACCGGCCGCCCTCGTGCGCCCAGCCCGGAATATTCGAAGCGACGCTGGTGCCCGAAGCGGTGTAGGTGTACATGTCGGCGCTGATCGCCAGCCCGGCGGCGCGCGCCTGCTCGACCCTGGCGATCGCCCCATCCATTTTGCCCCAGTAGTCCTTGCCCGACGCCTTCAGGTGGTAGATCTCGGCCGCGCAGCCGCCCTCGCGCGCGATGCGGATCAACTCATCCACCGCTTCGAGGAAGCGACTGCCCTCGCTGCGCACGTGCGAGATATACATGCCGTTGTACTCGCCGACCACCTTCGCCAGCGCGATCAGTTCATCGGTGCCCGCGTAGCAGTCCGGCGCGTAGATCAGCGACGACGAGATGCCGAGCGCGCCTTCCTCCATCGCCTGCCGCACCAGTGCCTGCATGCGCGCCAGTTCGCCGGCGTCCGGCGCGCGCGATACGTGCCCCAGGACGTTGACGCGCACGACCGACGCGCTGGTAAATGAAGCGACATTGCATGAAATGCCGCGCCCGGCGACGTGGTCGAGATATTCGCCGAGCGTCGTCCAGCTGATATCGTAGTTCGCATCCGGCAGGAACGCCTGCACGCGGCGGTCGGCCTTCATCGCGTCGTTGAGCGGCCCCATCGCCGCCATGCCCTCGCCCATCACTTCGAGCGTAACGCCCTGGCGGATGTCGGACTGCGAGCGGCCGTCCACCAGCAGACCGATCTGCGCGTGACTCAGCATGTTGATGAAGCCGGGCGCAATTGCCATGCCATGCGCGTCGATCTCGATGACGCCCTCCGCCCCGTCGAGCGCGCCGACGGCGGCGATCTTGTCCTCGCTGATGGCGACGCTGCCGGCATACGGCTTGCCGCCGTCGCCGTCGTAGATGATGCCGTTTTTGATCAGAATGTCGTACATGGTGGTGTCCTTGTATGGGTGAGGTCGGGCGAAGCATTCACAGGCACGCCCGACTGTATTGTGCGCCGCGCACGCAAATGCTTCGCCCCTACTTTACGACGGCGCGGGCGCGCTGTCAATCGGGTCAACGGATAGAGAACGGATAGTCGGATGGGGGCGGCGTCATCCGTTCATCCGCTATTCATCCGTTGACCCGCTTGACAGAATCAAAAGACCCTTCGGGTTTCCCAAACCCGAAGGGTCTCCACCTACCGCCTCGATCCATGAAACCGGCTCCCCGCCCATCGTCCGTTTGTCCGTTGCCTCGTCCGTTGTCACCTGCGCGGCGGCATCACTGGCGGGCGGATCGGCCCACTGTGCCGGCCGACCAGCACGGTGCACAACCCGCCGCGCTGCGCCACGTTGACCACCTGCTTCTGTGAGGCGCGCCCCAGCACCGACAGCCCGCGCTTGGTCGCCGCGAAGCCGAGCACGAAGTAGAACGGCGCCATGTGCACTTCGCCGTCGTCGTCCACCACCGGGAACTCCGCGACGTTCGTGCGCGCGATCTTCTGCACCACCCAGCCGGACTCGGCATCGGTGAGCGCCGCCTGCATCACCGTCTCCCACTCGGACTGCTCCATGCCGCATCCGATATGCACGCCGGCGCCGCCGTAGGAGCGGTTCGGTTTGATCACCAGCCGCTCGCGGTTGCGCCGCGTGTACTCGATCAGGTCGATCGGCCAGCCCTCCGGGCCGGTCGTCATCGTCTCGCGCAGCAGCCGCGTCCAGAGCACGTGCCGCTGGAAGACCTCCTGCTGGTCGGGCGTGAAGTACCTTGCCCAGTTCGGGTCGGTCAGGATCTCGAAGCCGCTCTTGTGGTCGAAGTCGCCGGCCATCGACGAGATCATCCGGTTGGTCTTGAACAGGTGCTTGAGCGGGCGCACGTCGACGCCGTCCGATTCCAGGTCGATCACGTCGCGCAGCTCGTAGTCGCGGTAGCAGACATCGACCGGCGTGCCCCCGTAGAGCACCTCGTCGCCCTTCAGTTGCAGCTCGGTCGGGTCGGCGTGGAAGACCGGCAGTCCCTGCGCGCTGTAATAGGCTTGCAGCGCCGTCTGCTCGTTCGGCCCGTCCATGATGAACTTCGGGTCGACCAGCGCGATCGCGCCGCCGTGCCGCCGGATCGTCTTCGCCTGGTCGCGCATCTCCTGCATAAACAGATCGCGCAGATCGTAGAGCGACTCCAGTTCAAGCTCCGGCGCGACCTCCTGGATGGCGGGTGCGATGACGTCGAGGATGATGCTCTCGGCGGTCGGAATCAGGTGCACGCCGCCGACGCCGGTCAGGTTCGCCTCCATGAACTCGAGCGCCTCTTTCCAGGCCGGCGTCGTCAGGTCGGTCATCGCGTCGAGCCGCCCGAAGATCGAGTGCTTTTGGCTGTGTGCAGGCGTCCAGAGCTCCTGCAACCACCGGTCCTCAGTCTCGCTTAGCGGCAGGATCGTGCGCACCGCTTCGTTCTGCAGGTACAGGTCGGGTACCTGCTTGAGCGCCTCGATGATCGTCAGCGTGGCATAATGGTAATACGACGACTGCTCGGGGAAGATGCCGCGCGGGCAGAGCATGACGTTGATCACTTCTTCGCCGCTCTCGCGATAATAGACGAGGCTGCGCTCGCGCGAGAGGTCGTGCACCCGGCGCACGAGGTCCGCGAGCTGACCGCGCGGCAGTTGCAGGAACGCGCGGCGCAAGCGCGAATCGAGGCTGAGCGCGCTCAGGCCACGTTCGTCGGCGGGTGAAAGCGGGTGCGAAGACATAGGCGCATCCTTGTTGATCGATTTGAGGCGTCCGAAAGAATGGGAGCATCATACCCGATCAAATGCGCTTGTCAAAACCACCGTGTGATTACGAGGAATCCACGACCGGGGAGGCGCGCGGCGCACCTCGCCGGAGCGGCGCCCGTGCTGTGCGCTGCCCGGCGTAACCGGCCGAGAAGCGCAAGATCACGTCACGGGCATGCGCCGGGTCTCAGTTCACCGGCCGGGCTTCGCCCGTTCCGCCCGTTACTGCACCAGCCGCTTCACGAACCAATCGACCACGCGCTTCCACAGGTCGAGGTTGTGCGCCTTCTCGCTAAAGCCGTGCCGCTCGCGCGGGTAGACGACCAGTTGCGTCTCGACGCCGTGGTCCTTGAGTGCGCGGTGGAATTCGTAGGCCTGCGCCACCGGCACGTCGGGGTCGCGCTCGCCGTGCACGATCAGTGTCGGCGTCTTGATGCGCTTGACGTACGTCAGCGCGGAGAACAACTCGTACGGGTTTTCCTTGTCGCTGTCGTACGGGTCGGCGCGGTAGAACGTCGTGTCGAACGTCGGGTACTTCGTCAGACCGTGGAACGAGCGCCAGTTGGCAATGCCCGCGCCGGCCATCGCCGCCTTGAAGCGGTCGGTCTGGCCGACGGCCCACATGCTCATGAAACCGCCGTACGACCAGCCTGCGATGCCGAGCCGCGCCGGGTCGGCGATACCCTGCGCGATGAGGTGCGACACGCCGGTCATGATGTCCTGGAAGTCCTTACCGCCCATGTCGTCGAGGTTCGCCTCGGCGAAGGCCACGCCGCGCCCGGTGCTGCCGCGTGGGTTCGGCAGGAAGACGACCAGGCCGGCCGCCGCCAACATGCCGATCCAGCGCATCATCAACGGATACTGCCAGTAGTACGCCGAGGTCGGGCCGCCGTGCACCACCGTGACCATCGGGTGCGGCGTGCCGGGCTGGAAAGTGCGCGGCTTGAGCAGGTAGCCCTGCATGGCGAGGCCATCTGCTCCGAACCAGTGAATCGATTCCATTGCGACCGGCTCGAACTCGTCGACGTGCGGGAACATATCGGTCAGCCGCTTCCATTCGAGCGCATCGCCGGCGCGGCGTCCGAGCCAGACATCGCGCGGCGCGGACGCCGATTCGCGCACCAGCGCAATGGCGCGGCCATCGGTCGAGGCGCTGAAGACCGGCTGGTTTCCGTTCGAGACGGACACGTCGCCCGACCAGTGCTTGCGCATCGCGCCGCCAGCGAGGTCGATCTCGCCGATGACCTGCCGCGTCTCTTCGAGCGCCAGGAAGGTCAGTGTGCGCCCGTCGGCGCTCCACTTCATCCATGAGACGCTGCCGACGTAGCCGGGCGTCAGGTTGCGCGCCTCGCCGCCGGCGACCGGCACAACATACAGATCGCCGGCGGTGACGCCGCGGTCGCTCCAGGTGCTGGTCAGAAACGCGACGTGCGCGCCATCGGGCGACAGGAGCGGCCGGGCGAGTTGCCGCTTCGATTGGTGCAGGACGGTTTCGCTCGCCGCGCCGGGCGCGCAGACCGAGATACGCGACTGGTACCACGACCACTCGTAAGGTGTATCCGAGGCTACGAACGCGATGCGGTCGCCGGCCGCCGAGACATCGAACTCCCAGGCGTGCCAGGCGCCGGCGGTCAGCGGCGCGACCGTGCGCGTCGCCAGATCGACCGCGTGCACACGCGACAGCTTGGGATGCTCCTCAAACTCGAGCGCGTCGTCCTTGGCGTCGTGGCGGCGCTTCTCCTCGTCGGATTGCGGATCGGCAATCAACAAGTAAATGCGCTTGCCGTCGGCGGCCCACACATAGTCGTCGATGTGGCCTTTCACCTCGGTTAGCGGCGACGCCTCGCCCATGTCGCGCGGCAGCAGGCAGACCTGCATGTGGCCGTCCTCGGCGCGGTCCGATAGGAACGCCAGCCATTGACTGTCCGGCGACCAGCGCGGGCGGCGGTCGGCGCGCGGGCCGCGCGCAATCTGCCGGGCGTCGCCGCCCTGCGCGCTGACCAGCCAGATGGCGCTGCGCATCAGTTTGGTGTCGGTCCGGGTGCGGTCGCCGACTTCAAATGCGACCCAGGCGCCGTCGGGCGACACCTGCGCGTCGTGCACGGATTTGAACTCGACCGCGTCGGACACGGTCAGCTTGCGTTGGGCTTGACTCATGGGTTCTCTCAGATGACCGGCAAGGTGGGCTATAGCGAGCGTGCCAGGGCACAGTATAAGGCGAGCGGCGGCGTTGCGCAAGCGGTTTGGCGCGCCAAGACCGGCATGGTAAACTGCCTGCCGGAATCCGCATGCAACGCATCCTGAACAACCTGTTCATTGTCGTGTTCGGCCTCGTCGTTGGCCTGCTGCTGGGCGAGGGGCTGGCGCGCGTCATGTATCGCGGCCCGTGGTACGAGCAACTCGCCGCCGAGCAACTGGGCGGCGACTGGACGGCGGGCGTCTGGAGCAACTCGCTCGGCCTGCGCGACCGGGAGTACGCAACGCCCAAGCCGCCCAACACGCGGCGCGTGCTCTTCCTGGGCGACTCGTTCACCTACGGCTCCGGCGTGGCCGACAACAACGCGATGTTCGCGCGCCTGATCGAGAAACGGCTGGCGGCGGAGTTCGCGCCGCGCGGCATCACCATCGAAGTGCTTAACGGCGGCATCGCCGGCAGTTTGACGACCGACTGGGTGGAACTGCTGCAGAAGGTGAAGCGTACGTTCCAGCCGGATGTGATCGTGGTGGTGTTCTTCCTGCGCGACGGCACGCGCACGTCGGCGCAGAACAGCTTCTTCGAGCCGATCCGCGACCAGATTGTGGCGCAGAACCAGCAGTCCACGCTTTACCAGAACATATATCTGTACCGCTGGTTCAAGGACTTCCAGGACCGGGCACTGATCTCGACAACGTTCACGCAGGCGATCATTGATGCTTATTTCGGCACGCCGATCCAGCAGCAGGAGTGGCGCACAGCGCAGTTCAATATCAAGCAGATCAAGGCAATCGGCGAGGAAGTCAATGCGCGGGTCGGCGTAGCCGCCTTCCCGATCCTGGCCGAGCTCAACGCGCGCTACCCGTTCACGGCGGTCTGCGACCTGGTCGTGCAATTCAGCAAGGACAACGACCTGCCGGCGCATAACCTGCTGCCGGCGTACATTGGACAGAACGCGCCTGATCTATGGGTGTCGCCCGCGAACCAGCACCCGAACGCGCAGGGACACGCCATCGCAGCCGACTCGCTGTACCCGTTCGTGCGGCAACTGCTGCTGGATACGCTGAAGTAGGCAGGAGCAGGCCCTTCGGGTGTTTAATACCCGAAGGGGCCCGTCTCAGGGCCTTTTCATAGTCGGGGTCCAAACTGCCCCCTTCCTAACCTTCCCCCGTTCGCAACTGCAGCGAACAGGGGAAGGAATCAATTCCCTCGCCTGCGACGCCGCTTTTGCGTCGCGGGAGAGGGTTAGGGAGAGGGCAAATTCGACTTTGAAAAGCCCTGGTCTCGTCTATTCGTAGTACTCCGGCGCTTTGCGCAGCGTCGCCCACTGCTTGGAGTCGTGGCCACAGACGGTCAACTTCACCCCTTCGCGCGCGATCACGTCTTTCATCTTCTGAATGCTGGCCTGCGCCGCCGCCGGGTCCATGTCGGACGGGTTGGGCTCATAAGTCGCGGAATCGAACTGCGTGAGCCTGGGCGCGGCGTCGATTGCGAGCAGCACCGGGCCAACGCCAGCCAGCCGCACCAGCACCGACTGGTGTCCCGTGACGTGGCCGCTCGTGTCGAGCAGTTCGACGCCCGGCACGAGCGCGGAATCGCCATCGACCATGCGATAGCGCAGTACCGGGTGATTCCAACTCGCCCGGTACCGGTCAAAGCGTTCCATAGCCTCGCTGTGCACCAGGTTCCAGTGACGGCGCTGCACGACGCACTCGGCGGCCGTGAACAGGTCGTGCGCACCCGAATGGTCATAGTCGAAGTGCGTGCAAACGAGCGTATGGATGTCGGCCGCCTTGAGTCCGGCCAGTCCGAGTTGGTGCAGCACGTGGTCTTCCGGCTTGACGAGGAGATTGGGAAAGGGATGCGTGCCGACCGCGCTCGCCGGAAAGCCGGTATCCACCAGGATGTTCGTGCCGTCATCCGCGCGAATCAGGTAGCCGGGGAACGGCGTGCCATCGTTCTCCAGGCCGTACTGCAGTAGGTACAGGCGCATGTTGACATCCTCCCATGGGAAAGATTGCGTGCGCCAACATTATACCTGTTGTGCCGTCATTTTTCGTTGACGGCGCAGCGCTCGCGTGTTATGCTGTCGTCAGAAGCCGAATGCTCGTGTATGCAAAGGGGGGCGATGGGTATGCATTACGGTATCGGTATCCCCAACGGCAGCATCCATGCCGACCTGCACACGCTGGTGGGATTCGCACAACTCGCGGAGCAATCCGGCTGGGACGGCGTCTTCCTCGAAGACTACATCGTCTGGCAGAGCCATCAGGACGTGCCGACCTACGACCCGTGGGTCGTGCTGGCGGCGATGGCGATGGTCACGACACGGGTGCGGCTCGGCGTGATGGTATCTGCGCTGCCGCGCCGCCGCCCGTGGAAGGTCGCGCGTGAAGCGGTAACGCTCGATCACCTTTCACACGGCCGCATGACACTCGGCGTCGGGATTGGCGACACGCCGTTCGACGTCGGCTTTACGCACTTCGACGAGCAATTGGACGCGCGACGGCGCGGGCAAATGCTCGACGAGGAATTGTCGATCATCGCCGGGCTGTGGCGCGGCGAACCGTTCCAGTTCCACGGCGAGCACTACCGCGTGGATGAAATCACCTGCCTGCCGCGCCCGGAGCAATCGCCGCGCATCCCGATCTGGGTCGGCGGGCAATACCCGCGCAAGGCCGCGATGCGCCGCGCGGCGCGCTGGGACGGCGCTACGCTGTACCGCGCCGACAACAGCGACATGTCGCCGGACGACGTGCGCGCGCTGGCGGCTTTCATCCGGCAAGCGCGCGGCACGCTCGACGGCTACGACATCGCGGTCGGTGGCCGCGCGCGGCGCGCCGATTGCGACGCGGAATGCGCACATATCCGCGCCCTCGCCGACGCGGGCGCGACGTGGTGGGGCGAGTATCTTGATCCGGAGGTTGGCGGCGTGGAAGCGATGCACGCGTATGTCGCGCGCGGGCCACTACGAATCGAGTGAGCCCCGCTGTGCTATAATCCGCTTGTGATCCGCACGGAGAATTTAAGCAAGTTCTACAACGGCTTCAAGGCCGTTCAAGACCTTAACCTGAATGTGCGCGCCGGCGAGATTTACGGTTTCCTCGGCCCCAACGGCGCGGGCAAAACGACCACGCTCACGATGCTACTGGGCATCACGCGCCCGACGCACGGCAAGGTCTGGCTGTTCGGCCAGGAACTGCGCGATGACTACTTCGCCATCAAACGGCGCATTGGCGTCGTCTCGGAGCGGCAGTTCCTCTACGACGACGTCAGCGGGCAGGAGTACCTCGAGTTCTTCGCGAAGCTGTACCGCGTGACCGCTGCCGCGAAGCGCATCGACGACCTGCTCGAAGCGGTACACCTGGCGCCGTTCCGCGACGTCCTCGCGCGCGACTACTCCAACGGCATGAAGCAAAAGCTCGGCCTGGCGCGCGCGCTGCTGCACGACCCCGATCTGCTGATTCTCGACGAGCCGGTCTCCGGGCTCGACCCGCACGGCATCATGCAGGTGCGCAACGTCATCCTCGAGCAGCGCCAGCGCGGCAAGGCGATCCTGATCTCGTCGCACGTGCTGTCGGAGATCGAGCGCACGGCCGACCGCGTCGGCATCATCCACCGCGGCCGGCTGCTGGCCGAGGACCGCATGGACAACATTCGCCGCCGATTGCAGCCGCAGGCGCAGTTGGAAATCGAGGCGCAGGGTGACCAGCCGGCGCTGGTGGCGGCGCTGCGCGAACTGTCGTGCGTGAGCAGCGCAGAGGCGCGCGGCGCGCTGATCGCCGTCAGCACGCCCGCCGATGGCGACTACCGCGCCCCGATCTCGCAGTGCATCACGAGCCATGGCGGCGTCATCCTCGCCATGCGCCAGGTCACGCTCTCGCTCGAAGAGGCGTTCGTCACCATCACCACCGACAATGTGGCGCGCCTGACCGACGCCGGGAAGGCCGCATGAACGCCCGCTCGCTCTGGAACCCCGACCGCTGGCACGCGCTGGCGACGCTGCAGAAGCGCGAGCGGCGCGGCCTGCTGATCGGCCCGGGGCTGTACGTCACGGTCGCCATCGCGCTGCTGGCATCGGCGATCGTCCTGCGCAACAGCCTGCAGTTCGCCGCCGACAACACGGTGGCGGTCATGAGCCGCCCGCTGATCGTGCCGTTCTACTTCAGCATGACCATCGCCGCGCTCTATCTTGCACTCACCGCGACGACGACCGTGGCGCGCGAGCGCGAGCAGGGCGTGCTGGAGACGCTGTTCTATGGCCCGATCGACGAGACGGCCTACATCGCCGGCAAGTTCGTCGCACCGCTGCTCGCATGCGCCGTGGTCGCGCTGGCCGACGTGGCGTGGGGCCTGCTCGTCGCGTGGCTGTCCAACCTGTACTTCGCGCCGGACCTGTTGTGGGTCGCCGCGCTGTCGGTGCTGGCGGGCGGCATGCTCGTCGCGTTCAGCCTGCTGGTCTCGACGGCCACACGCAGCGCGCGCGCCGCCGTGATTGTCTTCCTGCTGATTGTCGTAGTCGTCGCGGCGGTGCAAATCGGCTACGGCGTCGTCGCCACGGCGGTCGCCACACCGGAGGCCAACCGCGCCAACCCGCTGCTCTTCCTGCGCGACGTGCTGCAACTGCTGAACCAGGTCGCGGACTGGGTGTCGCCGTTCGCCTACCTGAGCCGGGGCATCGACGCACTGGTTGTTGGCGACGCCGCCGGGTTCGCCAGCGCGGCCGCGCTGACGGCGGCGGCAACGGTGCTGTGCCTGGCGCTGGCCGTGCGCAGCCTGCAGCGGCGCGGGGTGCGGCCATGATGCGCCTGTTCCGCCTGTGGCTGGCGTTCGGCACGCTGATCGTGCTGACAGGGGCTGCGCCGGCCGGTGCGCAGGCGCCGGAGCGCGTGCCGGCGTTCGTGTACGCCGTCAACGCCTATATGCCGGACGGCTACGCCGCATCCATTTACCTGCCGCAGCACGACACGCTCTACCTGCTGGCCGACCAGCCGAACGCCGTCGCGCCGCGCAACACGCTGATCTACTTCTGGCCGATCGACAACGAGTACCGCGCCGACTGGACCGCGCGCAACGATCTGGTCAGCAGCGTGCTGGAGATCAGCGGCAACAACCGGCCGCCGCAGACATTCGACCTGACCAACTACGTTGTGCAGTACGATACGGCCGAGCCGTACGACAGCCTGCGCATCACCACCGGCGCGGAGGCGCAGCAGCGTTACGACGCGTTCGTGGACGAGCGCAACAACTACTGGAAATCAGTGCAGGACTACCAGGACCGCTTCGCCGAATACGGCGCGAAGCTGGACGAGGCGGTGAAGAACTCCGAAGGCGGCACCAAGCCGCAGCCGGTGCCCCCCGCGCCGCAGGAGCCGCCGCCGTTCACGCGGCAGAGCTCGGTGCCGGTCAAATCGTTCGTGTTCAGCCTGCCGGCCGGCGAGTACCGCATGCGCCTGCGCGACCCGGGCGGCGCGTGGCTGCCGGGGCTTGACCGCAAGCTGGTGGTGTTCCGCGAGCGGCGGCAGGCGATCAGCTACAACGTCGTGCCGCAGAGCAAGTGGACCAAACCGGAGCAGTCGGACGATCCCGGGCAGGCGATCTACGCGCCGGGACAGGCCACGCTCTACTTCGCGCCGTTCCTGGCGGCCGAGTACAACGATCTGTACTATGCGCGCCTGGCCAACCCGCAGAGCACTGAGGGCCGGGTCGACCAGTGGCAGTGGATCCGCCTGAAGGCGCTGGAGGGCACCACCCTGCACGTGCGCGGCCAGGACGGCGCAACGCGCGCCGTGCTGTTCGCCGGCTACCGCGTGAACCAACTGCCCGGCGCCGCGCTCGGTTATGAAGTCGTGGACTACAACCCCAAGACGATGCGCGGCTCGCCGTCGTTCACCGGGTTCAAGCTCGTGCTCGACGCCAGCCAGCCGACATTCTCGATCGAGTTGAAAGACAGCGACGGCCGAGTCATGCCGGGCAGTCAGCGCGAGGTGCGCGCACTGCAGCCGGTCAACACTGTGCTCTGGTTCGCGCTGCCGGCCGTGCCGCTGCTTGCGGGTGCGGCCATCATGCTCCGCCGCCGGCGCGGCTTCGCCAAGCTGCCGCCCGACGCGCAGGGCTGATGCGGTTTGAGTATTCTGCACCCACAGCGACCGGGATGCTTCGCGCGCGCTGCAAGCCGAACAATAAAGCATTTGGCCTTCGCGCCGCTCAGAAACTTTGCCGGGTCTTTGCGACAAATCGTCACAGCTTGTCGCCCCGGCGAAAGCCGGGGCCCAGGGGCAACACCTCTGGATGCCGGCTCCCATGGAAATAGGCAACTCCAGGCGTAGGGCCAGGTCTTTGACCTGGCCAACTGGACGGGTCAAAGACCCGTCCCTACAACGACACGCCCATTTCCATGCGCGAGTGTGCGTCCCTGGCCAAGACCGGACCCGGCACCGAGATGGTCAACGTCAGCGCGCAGGTGCAAGCGATCGTCGCGCGCAGCGGCGTGCAGGAAGGCATCTGCGTCGTCGTGCTGCCGCACACCACCGGCGGCCTGACCGTCAACTCCTACCTCGACCCGCTGACGCCCGCCGACCTGGTCACGGAGTCCGATCGGATCGTGCCGACGCGCATCAACTTCCATCACCAGGCCGACGGGCCGACCGACGCCTCCGGCCACATCAAAGCATCGTTGTTCGGCAACTCGCAGTCGTTCATTGTCACCGGCGGGAAGCTGCTGCTCGGCCACTCACAGGCGATCTTCTTCTGCGAGTTCGACGGCCCGCGCGACCGGCAGGTGCACGTGCGGGTCATGCGCGACACATAAAGGCAGTGAACGGTGAACAGTGAGCAGTCAACGGTTCACTGTTCACTTACAAGGGGACTCCTATGCCTGCACGCGTCGTAGTCGTCGGCAGCCTGAACATGGACCTGATCGTCCGCACCCCGCGCATGCCCGCGCCCGGCGAGACGATCCTCGGCGGCCGCTTTGGCACCGCACCGGGCGGCAAAGGCGCCAACCAGGCGGTCGCCGCCGCGCGGCTGGGCGGCGCCGTGCGCATGATCGGGCGCGTCGGCCGCGACGGGTACGGCGAGGAACTGCGCGCCACGCTGGCGCGCGACGGCGTGGACGTCGCGCGGGTCGGTGTCGATCCCGACGCCGCGACTGGCGTCGCATTTATCGCCGTGGATGACAGCAGCCAGAACAGCATCATCGTGGCGTCGGGCGCAAACATGCGCGTTAGCGCGGCCGACGTGGACGCCGCGCGCGACGTGATCGCCGGGGCGGGCATGCTGGTGCTGCAACTGGAAGTGCCGCTGGAAGCCAACGAGCGGGCAATTGCGATTGCGCGCGCGGCCGGCGTGCCGGTCATTCTCAACCCGGCACCGGCGCGGCCGCTGCCCGCCGGACTGATCGCCCAGGTGGATTACCTGATCCCAAACGAGAGCGAAGCATCCCTGCTGACCGGCGTGAACGTGTCGGATGTGGCGAGCGCGGAAACGGCTGCGCGGCAGTTGATGGCGCAGGGCGCGCGCACCGTGATCGTGACGCTCGGGGCGAAGGGCGCGCTGGTCGTTGAGGTCGGCGGTGCAACGCTGCTGCCGCCGTTCGCCGTGAAAGCGGTCGATACGACGGCCGCCGGCGACGCGTTTGTCGGCGCGCTATCAGTGGCGCTGGCGCAGGGCATGCCGCTGGCCGGCGCGGCGCGCTTCGCGAGCGCGGCGGGCGCGCTGACCGTCACCAAGCCCGGCGCGCAGCCGTCGCTGCCGCGCCTCGCCGACGTGCAGGCACTGCTGGGCGCCTGAGCCGATGCAGCTCGCCTTCAGCATCTTCGGGCGCTCCCTGCGGCTGCTCTACCAGAATCTCTGGCCGCTGCTGTGGTTGAGCACGCTGTGGGTGCTCGCCAGCGTCCTGCTGGTGACGTTGCCGCCCGCGACCGCCGCGCTGTATGCCTGCGTGGACGAACTGGTCGCCGGGCGCGATGTGCCGACGCGCGCCTTCTTCGCGGCGCTGCGCCGCTACTTCGTGCGCGGGTGGCTGCTGTTCGCCATCAACACGCTCTGGCTCGGCGCGGCGGTCTACGGGACGCTGTTCTATCTGAGCCAGAGCGGCCCGATACAGATTGCCATCGTCGTGCCGATCTACGTGCTGCTGTTCGGCGCGCTGCTCCAGCCGTATCTATTCCCCCTGCTGATCGTCCAGTCAGACAAGAGCGTGCGGCTGGTCTATCGCAACGCGATTGTGCTGCTGCTGCGCCAGCCACTGTTCACGGTCACGGTCAGCATCATGCTGGCCGCATGGACGTTTATCGTTATCGCGCTGAACGGGCCGGTCCTGGTGGTGGCCGTGGCGGCGTCAGCGTTCCTGCAGTGCCTGGCGCTGCGGACCGTGCTGCCGCTGGCGTTGCCGCCGGGTACGCAAGCGGAGGAGGGCGGTGGAGCACAATCCTCGGAAGACACGGATCGTGACGAGCAAGCACAACCGAACTGGCCGGAGTAACGCTGTCGAGCGAGAAATCTCGCCCGCCGATGCACTGAGATTCTCCGCCAGCGCAACTCGCAGATCGAGTGTCACCGGCCTGGATGCCGGCTTCCATGAAAATGGATCGCATCCTGTGGTAGGGCCAGGTCAAAGACCTGGCCGACTGGACGGGTCAAAGACCCGTCCCTACATTGGCAGGACTATTCTCATGCGCGAGTGTGCGCCCCGGCGCATCACCAACTTTCGCCGGCATGACCGATTGATGGCCTCGGGCAGACAGCCGGGGCTGCACTCACCGCACTCGACCGCAGGTGCTTCACAAACCGCAGCATAACCTCCTTCTCGCAACACCTCGGGGTGCATTTCAGTTCTGGGGCCGGGTTGGGCATGTAAGCCGGCCAAGACACGTCATGCCGTCGTCCGCCGGCATCCAGCGGTGTTGCCCCCTGGACTCCCGCTTCCGCGGGAGTGACGTCCTGTTCCGCCACAGATATCGGTTCTCCCCCCAACCTGAAACACCCCGCCATCTCGCAACTCCTTGCATGCGCCTCATGAATGGGCTAGAATAAGTCGTAGTGAGCGACGGAGGTATCATGGCGCACACGAAACAAGCCGAACGAGCGCACATCGAACACGAAATCGCCGAGGTGCAGGGCGAACTGGAGCGATTGCGTGAGAAGCTTGAAAACAAGCCGGAGTGGACGCTGGGCGCGGGCGATCCGAGCGTGCAGGAGTGGGAGATGAACTACACGCTGAAGCAGGACGCTGAACGCCGGCTCAAGTCACTGCAGGTCGCGCTCGACAAGGTCGAGCACGGCCGCTATGCCATCTGCGAGGTCTGCGGCCAGCCGATCGACCCCGAGCGACTAGCGATCGTGCCGGAGACGACGCGCTGCGTGGTCTGCGCGCGCAAAAAGCATTAGCCGAGGCGCTCGCGATGGATGGGCAGACACGCTGCCCGCGTCATCGTTGCCCGCAAAAACACAGCCCGCTGCGACCAATCGCAGCGGGCTGTTCGTTTTGAAACGGAAATGCCGACGGTCAGACGTGCGTCAGCACAGTGTTGATCGCCGCCTTGATGTTCGACTCCGGCGTCGGGATCGGCAGGACGCAGCCCGCCCCGACGATATGGCCGATGCCGCCGGTCTGCGCCAGCGCATCGCGCACCTGCACCGAGACGTCGGCCGGCGTGCCGGTCAGCAGTGTCGTGTGCTGCGCCACGCCGCCTACGAGCGCGCCGCCGAACTGGCTGCGCGCCTCGCGCAGCGACGGCCGGGTTGTGCGGTCGTGCCAGTTGACGGCCTGCACCGGATACTCCTTTACCAATTGAAACATGATGTCGTCGCCGTGCATATGCAACAGCGTGAACCATGCGCCGGCCGCATTGGCCGACTCGATGATTTTCAGGTCATTCGGCAGGCCGGAAGCGCGGTACTCCGACTCGCTGACGTGGCGGTAGGTAGCGTTCTGGAGCGCGAAGAAGAGACCGGCCGCGCCCGCTTCGATGGCGGCACGCGCGAAGCGCGACATCGACTCGGTGATGACCTCAATCCCGGCGGCAAAGTCCGCCGGGTGCTCGCGCATGTCGACAAACCAGAGCGTGTCGCCGCGCAGGTAGCGCGCGACCATCAGCGGGCTGAACACGGTCTGAATGAACGGCGCCGTGTCGCCCCAGGCCGCCTTGAGCAGGCGGAGCGTCGCCAGCGATTCGCCCAGGATGCCCTGCGTCACATCGAGCGGCTTCAGCGTGCGCCAGTCCGACGCCTGCGTGATGGGCCGCTCCAGGTAGTCGCGCGTACCTTCCATGTTGCCGCGAAACGCCGTCACGGCGCCCCAGTCGCCGGCCGGGTGGCTGTTGGCCGGGCTGACCTTCACAAAGTCGAAGTCGTATTTGGACTGGAAGGCGATCGTCGCCTCGGCCAGATCAGCCGCGCGCTGGTCATCGCCGGGGAAGTGCCGCCAGAATGCGACCGGCACCCGGTCCACCGGCTGACGGTTAGCGGCCGCCAGAATGCGCTCACGCTTGTTCATCGCTGTCCTCCTGGATGGGCAGGCGGATCTGAATGCCGCTCGAATCCGGCGAATACAGAATCACCTGGTCGCGACCACGGCTCTTGGCTTCGTACAACATGCGGTCGGACAGATCGACAAGCTCCTCCAGCGTCTGCCCGTGGTCGGGATAGACCGCCAGGCCCTGGCTGATGGTTGGCTTGGGTATGTCGCGGCCGCGCTCGTCGGCGAGCGGCATGCCGGCCAGCGTGGCGCGAATCCGCCCGGCCACGCGCAGCGCCTGTCCGGCGTTGGCGCCCGGCAACCCAATGCCGAACTCCTCGCCGCCCCAGCGACCGACAATGTCGCCCTGCTTGATATTGCGGCGAATTGCCTGCACGATCGTGCCGAGCACCCGGTCGCCCATCACATGGCCGTATTTGTCGTTGTACTGTTTGAAGTAGTCGATGTCGAGCATGATCAACGACAGCGACGCGCGACCCGCCACCGCCGCGCTCAGGGCGTCTTGCAGGCGTTCGAGGAAATGGCTGTGGTTGAACACGCCGGTCAGGCTGTCGGTGCGCGCCTGCCGCTCGACCGCCATGTGCAGCTCGGCATTGGAGATCGCCACAGCCAGCTGGTCCGCCAGCGTCTGCACAATCGCCTCATCATCAGCGCCGAACCGGATGGACGACCGAGCCTGCACCTCCAGCGCGCCCAGCGTGCGCTCGGCCGAGTGGATCGGCACAGCCAGCAGCACGCCGGCCCGCGGGTCGGTCTCGTCATGAAACGGTCGCTGTTCATTGATGGCGCGGGCCGCGGCCGCCAGCGAACGGATTGGGAGCGTCGACGGCGACGAGAGTTTATCCTGGCCGGCCGCCGCCGCCACCCAGGCGATATCTTTCTCGAAGTCGGCGAGAAAGATACGCACGCGCGCGAACTGGAACTGGGTGCAGACCAGTTGCACGCTGCGGTTCAGCAGATCGCTCAGGTTGAGCATCGAGGTGATCTCGCGGCCCAACTGCGAAACCGTCGCGATCTGGTTGGCGCGGCGGCGCTCGGTCTGATACAGGCGGGCGTTGAAGATCGCCTGCGCCACCTGGTCGGCAATCGTCTGCATCGCCGCCAGGTCGGCGCCATCGAACTCGTTCGGCTGGTCGCCGGCCAGCGCCAGCACACCGACCAGTTCGTCGCGGGCAATCAATGGAACAATCAGTTCCGAGCGCATGCCAATGCCGGCCGGGTCGACAAACTCCTTGGCGCGCGTGACATCGTTGACCAGACGCGGCTGGCGATGACGCGCCACCCAGCCCAGCGTACCCTGGCTGATCGGCTGGCGATAGCCCGGCGGCGCGTCCCATGCAGCATCACTGGCGCCTTGCACTAACTCGTCACCCTCCGCGTAGAAGATTGACACGCCGGGGTAACGCCACGCTTCGCGAATCCGGCGGACGAGGTCGCGCATCAGCGGATCGAGGTCAAGCGATGAGCCGGCCAGCCGGTCGATCTGGTTAACGAGCGCCAACTGCATGCGGCTGCGGCGTTCGGTGTCGATCAGGCGGGCGTTTTCGATGGCGAGCGCCGCCTGGCGCGCCAGCACGACCATCAACTGGCCGTCGCGCGCGGTGAACTGGCCCGGCACAATGCGTTTGAAGATATACAGCGCGCCGATCAATCCGCCCTGCCCAAACATCGCCGCCGCGAGCCACTGGCGGGCATCAAAGCGCGAGGCGAGACGCCGCACGGACGCCGTCGCCCCCTCCACGTCATTGACGATCCAGACCGGTTCGTGGTATGGATCCCACACGGCGCGGGAAAATTCGTTCATCAGGTAGTGCGCATCCGCAAGCAGTTCCGGCGACGCGCCGTAGGCCGGTTCCTGCGCCCGCATGCGCTTGGTCTCGTCGTCGTACAACAGAATCACCGCGCTTTGCACGCCGAACACCTGCGCGATGCGGCGCGTGACTTCGGCATAGGTGGCCCGCGTGCTGCCCAGCGCGCCAAATGCCTGCGAGATCTCGTACTGGCCGGCCAGTTCGCGGGCGCGCTGGCGCTCGGCCTCCGCCAGGCGCGCGCTTTCGATGGCGACCGCCAGGTGCCCGGCCAGCGTCTGCATGAAGCGCTCATGACGCGCATCATACGCATCCAGAGCCGCGCACTCGACGTTGAAAACACCGAGCACCTGATCCCGCCTTATGATCGGCATGCACAGTTCGGAGCGCATGTCGAGGTTGCCCACAAATCGCGAGTCGCGGCGCACATCGCCAATGCGTTGAGCCTGCCGGTGCGTGAGGACCCAGCCGGTGACGCCACCGATCGCCGGCGCGCCTAACATATCTTCCACAGGGCGGCGCGACTCGGCTGCGGAGTATGCGTGCCCGTTCACAAACGCGGATAATGGAGTCAGCACCGGCGGGTCGCCGTCGGACAGGTGCAGGATCGCGTCGTCGACGGGCATCACGGCCAGCGCCGCAGCCACAGCGGCCTCCGCAATCGCGGCCATGTCGGAGGTCTCGCGCGCGCGCTGGGCGAAGGCGAAGAGCGCCTCGGTTTCGGCCAGGTTGCGCCGCACGCTCTCGTAGAACTGCGCGTTGTCAATGGCGACGGACAACTGCCCGGCCAGCGTCTGCAGCAACTCGACATCTTCGCTGTCGTACGCGCCGGCGCGCTCGTAATCCTGCACGGCCATCGCACCGATGATGCGCGCGCCTTTGAGCAGCGGCACGCCCAGCCAGGACTGCGCGGGAGTGCCCAGCACCGTCACATTGTTGCGGCGGCCATACTCGGACAGATCGTCATTGATGAGCACGGCGCGGCGCTGATGAATGACGTGCTCGGTCAATCCGTTGCTGTTGTGGCGCGATTCGCGTTGAATCAAGTTGCCGTGCTCGTAGTAGAGCGGGAAGCGCACTTCATCGGCTGCTTCATCGTACAGCGCAACGTAGAAATCGCGGTTGCCTGTCAGCGACAACACCTGCTCGTAGGCGGTCTGCAGCACACGCGGCAATTCGAGCGCGGAACTCACGGCCTGGCCGACCAGGTTGAGCGCGGCCAGTTGCTGCAGGCGGCGATCGGCCCGGGCCACCAACTGCGCGCGATCGATGGCCGTCGTCGCCTGCCGCGCAAACGCTACCAGCAACTGCAACTCGTCGGCCGTGAACGCGCGCGGCTCGGGAAAATCCACCAGCAGGGCGCCGGCCAGGCCGTCGGGGCGGGTCAGCGGCTCGCACACCCAGGCGCGGATGCCAGACAGCGGATCGAGCGCCACGTCGCCAGCCGTTACCGGCTCACCGCGCTCCAGATCACGCCACACCGCGGGCGTCACAATCGCATGCCCGAGGGTGTTTGCCGACTCAACGGTGCGGCCGCGCGATGATTTTGCAGCCAGCGCGTCGCTTTCGCGCACCAGCACAGCGGCCGCGCCGTATGGCACGACAGTCTGCAACTCGGCCAGCACGACATCCAGCGCCCATGGCAGATCGCGCCCCTCGCCGATGGCCTGCGCGATGCGGCTAAACGATTCGGCCAGGCGGCGCTGCGCGTACTCGGCGGAATACGAGCGCGCATGCTGGATCGCCAACCCCAGTTGCTCGCCGATCGCGCCGAGAAATTCCAGATCAGAGGCGTCGGGCAGCAGCGCCTCGCGCGACAACATGATCAGCGCGCCAAAGGATTGCGCTCCGTTCTTCAGCGGGATGCCGATAAACGAGCGAAAGCCTTCGCTCGGAAAGTTAGTAAGCCGCAGGCGCGGGGCATGGGCCAGATCGTCCGTGCATACCGGACGCCCGTCTGTCATGACCGCGCCAATCAATCCCTCGCCAATGCGAAGCTTGAATCGGCCGGTTTGCGCGGACAGCCGCTCGGACAAACCATGATGCGCGGCCGTTTCGATATTCTGCGTGTCCACATTGGCAAGCACGATGAGTCCGGCATCCAGGCGCAGCACCTCGGTGGCTTTCGCCAGCGCCAGGTTCAACACCACCGGCAGGTCCAGCGAGGAGCCCACCGCCACGCTCATCGCGTGCAGCGCCTGCATCTGCGCCAACTGCCGCGCCGTCTGGCGGGCAGCCTGCAGGGTCAGTTCCACCGCCCGCTGGCCCTGCGCCGCCATGTACTCCATACCCGTATGCACCATGAGCGCCAGCGCACCGAAGACGCCGCCGCGCAGGATGGTGCTCAAGATCAACTCGCTGGGGTCAAACCGCCTCAGGTCCAGCACCAGCGTGGCCGCCATGGCCAGCGTCGCCGTGTACAGCCCGAGACGGCGGCCGCCCACCACGGCCCCGCCGACGACTAACAGGGCCATGAACGCATCCAACGTACCGTTCAAGCCGTCTGTTAACCAGACGGACAGCGCGCAGACGATCACGCCGTAGGTCATCTGCGCGAAGTAAAAGACTGGGTGAGTGCCAAAGCGGTCAATCAGGTAGTGAAAGAGGAAAAGCGTATACAGGCCGGCAGCGAAGTTGTAGGCGACCAGCCACATGCGATGATCGGGGTTGACGGGCCCCCACAGCGAAAATGCTGTGAACGAAGCCCATCCGATCCAGGCGATGGCTTCGATGATGCGCAGGTACGGGCGCAGGCGCGCGATGATGGGAAGCGGTGTGGAAGTCACAACGGATAATTTTGAGCGATTTGTCCGATCTGATTGCCCCGATTGTATGTTGGATTGGCTCGTCCGTCAATGAGCCGGCGGGACGAACGGCGAGGCGTGCGCCAGGCATAGCGGCGGCGACACCCCGCGACATCAACTGTCGCGATAGAGCCGGTTGGCCTCAATATAATCGCGGACGGCATCCGGTACCAGGTAGCGGATGCTTTGGCCGCGACGCACACGCTCCTGCAGGTTGCTGGCGGCGATCTCAAGCTCCGGCATTTCGACGAACGTCAGGCGATTGAACAGATCGGGCAGGCCGTGCAGCAGATCCATCATCTGGCCCACATCCATGGCCACGCCAGGCCGCGCGCAGACGACCAGGCGCGCCAGGCGCACGATCTCGGCGGCGCGATGCCAATTGCCGAGATCGCGCAGCGAATCGAGGCCCATGATGAAGAACAGTTCGGCGTCGGGGTTTTGCGCCGCCAGTATGCCCAGCGTCTCGTAGGTATATGACGGCGCCGGGCGGTCCACGTCCACCCGGCTCAACTCAAACTGCGCGTGGCCGGCGATGGCCAGGCGCACCAGCTCGAGGCGCTGCTCGGTCGTGCTGATCAGCCGCGACATTTTCCACGGCGAGCGATTGGCCGGCACCCACAGGATGCGCTCCAGCCCAAGTTCCGCGCGCGCCATCTCGGCCGCCGCCAGGTGCCCGGTATGCGGCGGATCGAACGTACCGCCCATGATGCCCAGCCGTCGCATGGTCGCTTCTCGCTTTCGATAGGTCGGGCTACTCGGTCCACTCCAAGTGGCCTTCGCCGATGTGAACCATGTCGCCCTCGGCAACGCCGGCCGCGCGCAGTGCGCTGAAGACGCCCATTGCCGTGAGGATGCGCTGCAAGCGCTCGACCGATTCGGACTCGTTCCAGTAGGTCATGGCCATCAGGCGCTCGACCTTGCGACCGGTCACGCGCCAGCCCGCACCTTCGCGGGTCACCGTGAAGACCTCCTCCGGCAATTCGGGATGAATCACCGGCAGTTCGGCCTGCGCCTCGACGGGCAACTCCGGCAGCGTCTGCGCCACACGGTTCACGAGCTCGCGGACGCCCTCGGTGGTCGCCGCCGAGATCGCCAGCGCAGGGATGCCGCGTGCCTGCATGAACCGCTGAATGCGCGGCCACGCTTTGCGCGCTTCGGGCAGATCCATCTTGTTCAGCGCAACGATCTGCGGCTTGGAGGCCAGCGCGGGATTGAATGCGTCCAGTTCCGCGTTGATGACCGCGAAGTCTTTGAGCGGGTCGGCCGAACCGCCGTCGAGCACATGCACGAGCAGGCGCGTGCGCTCGATGTGCTTGAGGAAGCGATCGCCAAGCCCGTGCCCGTCGTGCGCGCCCTCGATCAGCCCGGGGATGTCGGCGGCAACAAAGGCGGCCTGCTCATCAAGGATGACGACGCCGAGGTTCGGCGACAGCGTCGTGAACGGGTAATCTGCGATCTTCGGGCGCGCATTGGAGATAACGGACAGCAGCGTCGACTTGCCGGCGTTAGGCAGGCCGACGATACCGACGTCGGCGATCAGCTTGAGTTCAAGGCGCAGCTCGCGCTTGCCGCCGGGCGCACCACGCTCCGCAATGCGCGGCGCCTGATTGTGCGCCTTGACGAATGCAGAGTTGCCGCGACCGCCGCGACCGCCGGTTGCCGCGGTGTATTCCTGTCCTGCATGCACCAGATCGGCCAGCAGGTCGCCGCTGGCTGCGTCGCGGATGACGGTGCCGCACGGCACGTGCAGGCGCAGCGTTTCGCCATCCCGGCCGTGCATGTTGCGGCCCGCGCCGTTCGTGCCGTCGTCGGCGTTGAAGTGATGTTTGCGCCGGAAAAAGTTCAGCAGATTGAGGCCCTTGTCGGCCACGAAGATAACATCGCCGCCGCGCCCGCCGTGCCCGCCGTCCGGCCCGCCCATGGGGATGTACTTCTCGCGACGAAACGATACGACTCCATCGCCGCCGTCGCCCGCTTTGATTTCTATACGCGCTTCATCAAGAAAATCAGTCATGCAAATCCAGTCTGGAACTGCCACACGGGGCATATAATCTGCAAATAAGAAAGGCGCAACGATATCTTGTTACAGACGATCAGTAATACTCTTGCCGGTCAATGTGTTTTACATCACGAACATATTATGATACACTTTTCGCCATGATCTCCCCGAAGAACGGCGAATCGGCCGACGATATTCCGGACATCGCCATTCAGCGGTTGCCGCTCTATCTGCGGGCGCTGATGCAGATGCAGTCACAGCACCAGCGCATCACATCGTCACAGGAGATGGCGTCGCACCTGCACATCAGCTCGGCGCAGATCCGCAAAGACTTGTCGTACTTCGGTGAGTTCGGCAAGCAGGGCACCGGCTACGAAATCCCGTACCTGATCGACCAACTCAAGGATATCCTGCATCTCAATGCGGCCTGGGGCATGGCCCTCGTTGGCGCGGGCGACCTGGGTCGCGCGCTGGTGCGCTACAACGGCTTCCGTCCGCGCGGCTTCTATGTGGCCGCGATCTTCGACAGCGACCCGGCCAAGATCGGCAACCAGGTGGGCGATGTCGTGATCCACGATGTGCGCCAGATTACGAGTGTCGTGTCGGAGATGGGCTTGCGCATCGGCGTCGTGGCGGTGCCCCCGGCGGCGGCGCAGCGCGTGGCCGAGGCGCTGGTGAAAGGCGGCGTCGTCGCGCTGCTCAACTACGCGCCGATCACGCTCAACCTGCCGGACACCGTGCGGGTACACTACATTGACCCGGTGGCCGGCCTGCAAAGCATGACCTATTACCTGCCAGTTCAAGATTGACCGGCACCAGCACTCACACGAAACCCGATTCCGCTGGAATCGGGTTTTTGGTTGGCCAGCCAAACAGCGTTCACAGATTCGTCAGCGGTGATGCGCGCCTGGGAGCGCCGCACTAAACCTGCGGCAGGCTCTTCAGGAACACCTCGCGCCGCTCCAGCGCTTTGCCCGCGCCGATGGCGACACACGCCATCGGATTGTCGGCGACATAGCACGGCACACCCGTTTCGCGCGCCAGCAGCGTGTCCATGTTGCGCAGGAGCGCACCGCCGCCGGTCAGCACCATGCCGCGGTCGATGACGTCGGACGAAAGCTCGGGCGGCGTCTTCTCCAGCACGGACTTGACGACGCCGACCAACGTGCCGAGCGTTTCGGTCAGCGCTTCGGTGACCTCGTCGGAGGTGATGGTAATCGTGCGCGGCAGCCCCTGCACCTGGTCGCGGCCGCGCACGTCCATGGACAGCTTTTCGTCCAGCGGCAGCGCACTGCCGATCTGAATCTTGATATCCTCGGCGGTCTGGTCGCCGATCATCAGGTTGTACTTGCGGCGCACGTAACCGGCAATCGCCTCATCCAGCTTGAGGCCGCCAACGCGCGCGGAGCCGGAGACGACGATGCCGTTCAGCGAGATGACCGCCGCTTCGCTGACGCCGCCTCCGAAATCGACGATCATGTTGCCGGTCGGGGTGTCTACCGGCAGGCCCGCGCCAATGGCCGCCGCCAGCGGCTCCTGGATCAGGTAGGTGCGATTGGCATGACCGCCGGCCTGGATCGCCGCATCGTGCACGGCGCGGCTTTCCACGCTGGTGACGCCAACCGGCACGCTGACCATCAGGCTCGGCTTGGGCAGGGCAAAGCGCCCGCAGATCTTCTCGACGAAGTAGCGCAGCATCGCCTCGGTGACGACGTAGTCGGCGATGACGCCATCGCGCATCGGCCGCGCCACCTCGATGTTTTCCGGGGTGCGGCCGATCATGGCGCGCGCTTCGTCGCCGATCGCCACGGGGCGATTGTCGGTGGTGCGGATGGCTACCACCGACGGTTCCTGCAGAACAACGCCGCGCCCCTTGACGTAGACGACGATGTTGACAGTGCCGAGATCAATTCCGATAGTTTTTTCGAACATGGTTTCCGTAAAATTGACGAGTTGAGCCGCCGCGGCCATGGCCGGAGTTCGGCGGCAATCGTTCGGATTTTAGCCTAGATTAGGGGATAGCCCAAACCCCGTCGCGCCGGGAAGGCCGAACGCGAATAACCGGTTATGGGCGCGACGAGCCGGGCGATTCGCACAATGCGAAGAGAGGGCCTGTTTTTACCATTATTGAGATGAGTTCGAGTTATACTATTTCAACTTGGCCATGTCCTCATAGCGATTGCGCAAGTGCAACTGCCGCCCCCTCATCCCCTGGCCCCTGCTCCCCCGCGCGCGAGGGAGCAGGGGAAAACCTAACGGGGATTGGCTCCCCCTCCCAGTTTCGCTGGGAGGGGGCTGGGGGGAGGGCAGAATTTGGCGGTGTGCCGTGTGCTCATGCGACATGCACATGGGGACATTTTCAATTTGAAACAGTATTAGTGAGACTCGAAGTGCACTTCTGGATAGTCGGGTGACGGGCCATGCAACAGCGGCGATGGCTGGTTCTTCAGAACCGTGTCAAAGAACGCCAGAATATAGGCGTCCACAACCTGCAGCGTGCGTTCGCCGTTCAGTGGGCCGCGCTCTGGCAACAACGCGCTGAGCGGCGACAAGAGCGGGTAATCGCCGAAGTCATCGTGGAGGACGCCCGAAAGCTTGAGATGAGAAGCGGACGCGTTGACTCCCCTATATAGCGTATCGAGACGGGCTAGATTATCCAGCTTCCACATGCGCGTATCGCTTTGCATGAACATGAACGGCTGACGCAACGGCTCCGAGACCATCGCTTCAGGCAGCGGCTCATACCAACCATCCTGGGCGAGCCCCGCTTTGCAGCGCGCATCAATATGACACGTCCAGACGATCGCCCCGCCGCCAAGCGAGACGCCCGTCAAGCCGATGCGTTGCAGATCGAATTTGCCCGCCAACCGCGCATCCAGTTTCCCCGCGTTCAAAAGCTGCAATTGATCCATCACGAAGCGCTCATCGGCGACCACGGTCGCCTCCAGTTTTTCCCGGGCTGCTTGATCGCCGGGTTGATTGCGCCCCGCCGGAGGCAACATCGCCGGATCGCTCGACACCACGCGCCCGTTCGAGAAAACGGTGAACAGCGTGGCATACGAATGGTCAATCGCAACAGCGATATATCCCGCACTCGCCAGCGCTTCCATCTGATTGAAGCTGGCCGTACGGTAACCCTGGTAGCCGTGAGAATAGATGACAACGGGATACGGCGCTCCGTCGCTGCGAACCGGCGCGTCTCCATACGTATGCGTTCGCACCAAACGCAAATGGTCCAAAGTAAATGGCGGCAATTTGAGAAACCGGGCGAAGGCGGGCAGCGCCGCATCGAAATTGTCCAGGAACGGGATCGGCCTGGCATCTGCCGCCGGTTGGGCGGGGTACCAGATCTGAACCATCAATTCGCGCTTGGCATTTGGATCGGATGAATAGGTTTCGGCGCGCGTCGTGTCCGTCCAATCGTACAAGACCGAGCCGACCGCATAAGGACCGGGCGGCGTTGGCAAGCGGGGCACTGGAAGTATGATCGGCAGTACGGCGGCAACGAGCCACCAGAGCAATCCAAACCCTCCAGCGAAGAACGCCGGCGCACCGCGTGCTGGGATTGAGTCCGTGGTTTTCAGAAGACCCGGCAGAGCGAACAAAAGCAGCGCGGCGGTCAACCCGTAAGCGGGCACCATCTGCCAGCGATATTGTTCCACGCCCAGATGCACAACCGTGATGACAACAATCCCGGCAGGCAGAAGCCTGACCCAGCGACGTGAAGGGCGTAACGGGATGGTCACCATCAACAAGGCGATTAAGTTCAGCAGCAGAATTGCTGTTTCGAGCGGGCGCATCGGGGGTCCTTTTTCGGCCTGCCAACGACTCTGGGCTTCTCGCTATGTGCGGCTTTCCGCCAGCCGCGCCTTCACAAACACCCAGGGCGCGCCGAGACTTGCCCACGCGCCCATCGCCGCATACCGAATCAGGTCAAAAATCATCTGCTCCGGGAAGACCGCTTTGAGTCCAATGCGCAGCGCCATGATCACCGCCGCGCCCAGCGCCAATTTGACGACTTGCCTGGCCCACGTCGCGCGCACGTCAAAGCGAATAGTCTTTTCTTCGACAGGCAAAAGCGCGAACATGCCCAGGGCAACGCCCATGAGCTTTGCGGAGTCGCTCGTGGCGTGCACGGCGAACAAAGCCAGCGGCACAACAACTCCCAATCCAATTTGCAGCGCCAGCGATTGCTTGCCAATCCACTCGCCGACGCGCGGCTGCATGATCGCATATGCGGCGACAATCACAATGCCCAACGCCCAGCCCAGCAAGACATCTTGCGGGAAATGATCGCCGACGTACATTCGCCCAATGCCGATAAAGAGCGACATGAAGATAGCGAGTGCCCACCACCAGCGCATTTTCAGTTGCGTGGCGACATAGCCCCAAAAAGCCACCGCGCCTTGCGCGTGACCACTCGGCATTCCAAAACCCTCTGTCTTGAATGGCGCGTACAGCGTGTTGTCCACTTGATACGGTCTTGGCGCGGCGAAAAAATCTTTGAAAACCAGATTCAGATAGCTGGAAAAAATAAACGCAAAAGTCAACCGCATGCCGAGCGATTTGTGAATGCACCAAAACATGAGCGAAAGAAAGAGGATGAAAAAATCTTCCGCGCCGAGGTAATACGTCGTGCTCATAATCAGATCGAGCGCAGGACTGCGAAACGTTTGCAGCCACTGTACGATTGGCAGTCCCCATTGAATCAGCGCGTCCATCGCTTCCTCCGTGAAATACCGTGGATAGTGAACGGTATGCCGCCCAACAATTCGGCTTGTGACATGCAGGCCTTCGGGTCTTGGGGAGGCGAGCGATCGGGAGCGCAGGCGCAGAACCGTCCAGCCAGGGCACGACGCCCACTGCCAAAGCGAATTAGTTCAGGACGCCCACCGGTTTTCGTTCAACAGCCCGATAAAAGTATCCACGACCGCGGGGTCGAACTGAGTGCCCGCGTTCTGGCGCAATTCCGCAACCGCCTCGGCCTGCGGGCGGCCGTCCTTATAGGTGCGCTGATCCACAATGGCGCTGAACGAATCGACGGCCGTGAGGATGCGCGCGCCGAGCGGAATCGCTTCGCCGGCCAGGCCGTCGGGATACCCTTCGCCATCCCAGCGTTCGTGGTGGTGCCGCACGATTTTGGCTGCATTCGCCAGCCGCGGCACCGGCGCGAGGATTTCCGCCCCGATGACCGGATGCCGGCGCATCCGCGCCCGTTCGGAATCATCGAGTGCGGCGGGTTTCTGCAGGATCGCATCGGCGACGCCGATCTTGCCAACGTCGTGGAGGATGCTTCCGAACCGCAAATCCTCCAACTGGGGTTTGCTCATGCCCATCACACGGCCGACCGCGGTAGCCATTTCGGCCAGCCGCTCCGAGTGGTCGTGCGTATAACTATCCTTGGCGTCTACCGCGCGAGCCAGCGCCAGCACCGTTTGCAGATAGGTGTGCTCCAGTTCCTCAAACAACTCGGCGCGGCGCAGCGCGCTGGAGGCCTGTTCCGCCAGACTCTGCACGAGCGAGATCTTTTCGCTGCCAAAGCGCTCACGGGCCGGGTTGCGCGCTTCGCCAATGGCCAGGATACCCAGGACCCGGTCATCCACCCGCAAGGCAACCGCGCAGAGCGATTGCACCAGGTCAAGCGCCAGCAACTCTCTTTCACTCCCGGTAATATCCGCGTCAGCCCGGTAAAAAAGGAGAGGAACGTCGGATTGCAGGACACGCGTCAGCGCCAACGCCTGGCTGGCGGGCGCGTACCGCCCGACCCACAGATCGCGCCCCAGCGCGAGCGGCGGGTATTCAGATCTGATCACCAGATCCTGGCCCTCCGCCCGAATGACGACGGCAAAGGTAGCGCGAATACGCTCGACCGCATGGCGCGCGACGAGCTCGAGTATCTGTGCACTGTCGCCGGCGCCGACGAGCGAGCGGGACATGGCGTACAACGCGCTTAGTTCCTCGCGCCGGGACTGCTCCTGCTCGAACAACCGGGTATTGTTGATCGCCACGGCCGCCTGCGCGCCAAACATGCTTAGCAGATGCGCATCCATCGCATCGAAACGGCGCGCGGCATCGGCGGTGTCGTTGACGACGAGCACGCCGGTCAGGTCGCTGCCGTAGATCATCGGCACCGCCACGACAGCCGTCATGCTGCGGTATGGCGCCCGTTGCGCCTGGTACGGCGCCAACTGGTCGCCGGCCAGAATCAGCGATTGGAGCGTTTGCGCCACGCGGCCCGCGATGCCGTCGCCCAGCGCCAGGCGCTCGCCCGGGATCAGGCCCTCGCCCCGCGCAATGGCGAGCACCAGGTCGCCGTGCGCTTTGTCATACAGGTACATGGCGCTGCTCGGTGCGGAGAGGAGGCCCCGGGCGCGATCAACCACCGTGCGCAGCAAGGTCGGCAGCTCGCGCTGGGCAACCAGGTCGCCGACCGTATCGTACAGAGCCGCAAACTCGCTGGCCTGCCGCTGGATTTCCTGCTCCGCCCGCCGGCGCTCGCTGCTGTCGTGAATGGAGATACTGACGTACGGCCGTTCGTTCTGCACGATGCGGTTGCCGTTGACTTCCACGTAACCGTCCGCGCCATCAGCCTGCCGCAGGCGCTGCTCGTGTATAGTGGCGCGCCCATCGCGCAGGATCCGTTGATGGAAAGCGGCGAGCGCTTCGCGGTCGGAAGCGAAGAGCTTGTGGAGGATCGTCTGCGCGGCATCCGGCGGCTGGCAATCAAGCAGATCGCAAAATGCGGGGTTGACTTCCAGCACCTGCATCGTGGCGGCATCGTACAGCGCAATGCCGTCTGATGCATGCGCGATGATGTCGCGGAAGCGCTCCTCAGCGCGCAGCAGGGCGCGCTGCTTCGGCAGGAGGCGATACAGCACGATCAGCGTGGCCGCCGCGATGACGCCGCCCAGACACACGGCGATTTGTGTCGAGTCCAGAGGCATGGCTTACGCCGCCCTGCCGCCGGCCATGGCCGCGCTCAGGACGCGCACAAATTGCGTGGCTTGTTCCCGCTCAGCGAACCGGCACATCAAGTACTTCCTGTCCGGACCATTCACAACGATGGCGACGCCGGCCATGCCCTGTTGAACGTCCCGCACGTTCACGATATCGGACAGCCGCATGGTCTGAACGAACGGAGACGGCCAGTAGTCATCCGTACCGAGCATGACCAGTTGTTTCTGCGTGACCACATACGCCATATGGTAGTCGCGGCTGCCGTTGTCCTGCAATACGACCTCGCTCAGAATGCGCGTCGTATCCCCGGCCTTGCTGTATGACTCGACGCAGGCGAGAATCGTTTCGTCAGCCGGCAGCAACCCTACGATTCGCGCTTCGTATTCCGGCGGTAGATCATGGATGGTGCATTCCCGCGTCATGCGTGGCATATGCTCTCCGTAGCGTTGGCAGCGCCATTAGAGCGGCTTGCGAAATAATCCGACAGCGTGCCGCACGGGGCTGCACGCCGCATGTTGGGACAGATCTCTGGCCTGTCCGGCGGGCGGGTCAACGACCTGTCGCCACACGACGGACCGCATGGCGTGCCGGATGTTTCTGCAAAATGCGCTAATGGCTGCGCGACCGGTATCGAGCATGCATTTGACTGCGTTTTGAGCGGCCCGATCGAGAAGCGAGCTGTACATTCCATCGCGTGCTGCCCATCGCGAAATCAAATGCCAAATCCTGATGACGGTTCCGCTGCCCGATCGGCACGGCTCTGGCTGGCCTTGTACCGCACGACGGCAACCTTCATCAGCGGAATCACTATACACCCGATCACGGTTGTGATTCAAGTGTGCGAAGGTTAACGCCAGGTTAATTGCAGGTAAACGCACGGGCGTCCGCACATTTATACTGTTTCGAGTTAAGAATGTCCTTAAAGCTATTTCCCGAAAGAACCGATATGGCGGCTGGCGTAGGGGCAGGTCTTTGACCTGTCCGGCGGGCGGGTCAGAGACCCGCCCCTGCGCAACCAAACGCCGATCATATCAGATCAATTCGGAAAACGCTGTAGGGGGTGTCCTGCTGAGCGCGAAGGTCGTGCTACCAGCCTATGCCGCGCTTCACGCGCGAAGCATCTCGTGTGTTTCAGCCCAGATGGTTCGCGCGCGTGGTGGGTTGTTGGACAAGGGCCATCCGTTCGCGCTGCTCATGACGTTCGCGGTATTGCTCGTAGGGCGACCCCGACCCGTTCGCCCCCTTTGGGGGGTTGCGGTCGCCCGGTGCTGGGCCGGGCAAGCCCGGCCCCTATAACAAACGTCATGTCGCGTCGCATACCGCGC
>JACRMK010000092.1 GCA_016235055.1 Chloroflexota bacterium
GGCGCAGTCCTGATTACGGCAGTAGCATGTGCCAACCATCATGGATGCAGGTTCTCCGTGAGGAAATGGCCTCAGGATAACCGCATCCACCTATGGTCAAAAGCTTAAATCAACGCTTTCACCGCTTACAGGGACACTACCGCAAAACTTCCCGGCCGTGCTATTCAATCGCTTGGCCGACGCACTGTGCTATACCTGATTTTGGACAAAGTCCAGCTAAGACACAAAGACCGCGTGGCTGGCGAAGAGGCTGGCTCGTTCTCCCACGCGCTTGCGCGTACAAGTCCTGTTGTCGGCATAACCGGAACGGCGTGCGCGTTTGTTGCGTCCCGTGTGCTGGGTTATGATTTCATCAGGCCGTCCCGGATGGACGACCCACAACGCCCCGGAAAGCGAGAATACTCATGGCTGATCTCAAAAAGCTACAGCAGGCGCTCGACACCTACGTCCGCCCGTCGCAGTTTCCCGTGGCGATCAAGATGCTCAAAGAAGGTGAGCCGTTGCCGCCGAAAGTGCGGCGGCCATCCAAGGACTTCAACGAGCAGATCGCCATCTGCCAGGGTTTCACCTTTGCGCGGCGCTATGGCTGGTCGATGGCCATCGGCCGCGATGACATCTCCTGCCCGCTGGCCAAGATCGTCTGGGGCTTCGAGCCGATGGTCGGCTACTACCTGAACGGCATGACCTGCGGCGGCCTCTATACCGAGACGCCGGCGGCGGGCGCCATCAGCGAGGCGCAGACCGCCAAGTTTGAGCAGGGACAGTACGCCTACGTCGTCGCCGCGCCGCTCCAACGCGCCGAGTTTGCGCCGGACCTGATCCTGATCTACGCCAACCCGGCCCAGGTGATGCGCCTGGTCGTCGGCGCGCTCTACAAGCGCGGCGGCCGCCTGCATGCCTCGTTCAGCGGCCGCATCGACTGCTCCGACGAGGTGATCGTCACCTTGCAGACGAACGACTATCAGGTCGTCCTGCCGTGCAATGGCGACCGCATCTTCGCGCAGACACAGGACGACGAGATGGCGTTCACGATCCCGGCCGCGAAGATCGACGAGCTCATTGAGGGTCTGGAAGCGACGCACAAGAACGGCATCCGCTACCCGATCCCGAACTGGCTGCGCTACACCGGCCGCTACCCCGAATCGTACATGAAGCTTGAGGAGATCTGGCGCGAAGCGGAAAAAGAGGGCTGATCGTCGCGCGCCGTCAACCCGGAGGGAGGAACCGTCATGCGTAACGCGATCGTTCTGATTGCGTCTGTCGCGTTGTGGCTCGGGCTGTCTGCCGCCGGGAACGCCTCCGGCCTGCAGCAGTCCGGGCCCGGCGTCAGCGTGCTCGACTCGAAGGGCGCGCCCGCGTCGCGCATCACCGACGGCGATTCGATCAAACTGCGCGCACAGACCGACGCCAAGGCGGCGGCGAGTACGCGCCTCGTCTTCCGGCTCGCCGGTGACGATATAGCCGTTGGTGAGTGCAGCATGCCAGCCGGCAGCGACTCGTGTGAAACGGCTTCCCTGCGCGCCTACGGCTGGTACTGGGGCAAGGACGGCCAGCCGCGCGCCAGCCGCCCGATCGGCGCGCGCAGCGACGACGGCCGCGTGTCGCTGACCGGCACGCTGGCGCTGACGCCGCGCCCGGTGGTGATGGTGCACGGCTTCAGTTCCAGTTGGGAAGCCTGGTCCAACTACGTCGGCGACAGCGGCTACCTCGCCGGCATCGGTGTGGCGGGCTTCGCGGTCGGCGACGGGCGCGTGCCCGGGGTGATGAACACCGGGAGCATCGACAACCCGACCGGGCGCACCAACACGCTCGACCAGAACGCGCGCATCCTCGGCAGCTATATCGCTGCCGTCAAGCAGAAGACCGGCGCCCAGCAGGTCGATCTGGTCGGGCACAGCATGGGCGGGCTGATCGCGCGCTACTACCTCGACCGCGTGATGGGCGAGCGCGATGTGGCGCAGCTGCTGATGCTCGGCACGCCGAACCTCGGCACCGACTGCGGCGTGCTGCCCTCCGCGCTGAGCTTCTATCTGCCGGCGACGCTGGAAATCCGCACCTCCTATGTCAGCGGGATATTCAACCGGCAGATCACGCACCGCAAGGGCGTGCCGTTCTACATGGGCGCGGGCATACCGATTGCCGACCCGGTCAAGTCGCCGTGCGCCGACGTGCCGAGCGATATCGCGATCAGCCGCGCGAGCGTGAGCGGCGTGCAGGGCACGGTGGTCGAGGTGCCGCTGGTGCATCCCGACCTCAACACGTCGCGCGACGTGTTCGACACGGTGGTCCGGCCGTTTGTTCAGCGCCTGCCGGGCCAGTTCCCCGAAGCGGCCGACCTGACGCCGCCCGCCGAGAGCGCGGACGCGCTGCAGTTCACGAACCTGCACAGCGGGCATCTGAATCCGGGGCAGACCGAAAACTTCACGATCAACCTGGACAGCGTGGCGGTCGCTTCGTTCGCGCTGTTCGACCCGTCGCGCTCGCTGACGGTGACGGTGCGCGGCGCGACCGGCAACGTCATCACGCTCGATCCGCGCGCCAACGGGCTGATCGTGGTGGACAAGCCGGAATCGCTCGTGCACCTCGGCTACGGTTTCAACAACCCGCGCCCGGGACCGTGGCAGATCACGCTGGCCACCACGGGGCGCACGCCGGCGCGCGGCGCGGACTACGCCCTCACCGCGCAGTTGCACGGCGGCGCGATCCTGCAGGCACGCACTTCCGAACTGCTGCCGGCGCAGGGCGCGCCGCTGGTTGTGACGGCGAAGCTTGTGCTGAACGGCCAGCCGGTGGCGATTCGCGCGGCGAGTGCGCGCATCCGCGCGCCCGGCGGAAGCGACGAGACGGTCGCGCTGGCGGGCAGCGGCACGGGCGAATGGAGCGCGGCATATACACCCAAAGAAGCCGGGCTGCACGCGGTGGACGTGTCGGTCAGCGCGACCGGCGCCGACAATATTGCCATCGAGCGGGCGGCGTTCCTGTCGTTTGACGCGCAGCCGCCGGCCGAAAGTATTATGCCGGTTGTCAACCTGGCGCTGCTGATCGGCGCGCTGCTATTGATCGTTGTCGGCGTGTTCATGCTGGCGCGGCGTGCGCGGCGGCGTATCATGCGCCGTTGAAATGCAGGTTACGCAGGAGGCCTGTCGATGTTGATGTCGAACAATCGTCTGTCCGGTACGCACCGGTTTCTGTCCGGTCACTCGTTCTACGCGCTGGTGCTGTGCACGGGGTTGTGCTTTGCGTTCTTCGCCGGGCGCGTCTATCTGGCGCGCAGTTTCACGCTCGGCTTCCTGATCTGGAACCTGTTCCTGGCGTGGGTGCCGTATCTGTGCAGTCTGTGGGTGACCGCGCTCTGGCGGCGCGGCGCGCTGTCGCGCGTGCTGGCCCTGCTGCCGGCGGCGGCCTGGCTGCTGTTCCTGCCGAACGCGCCGTACCTGGTGACCGACCTGGCGCACCTCGACCCGCGGCCGCCCGTGCCGTACTGGTACGATATCGGCATGCTGGCGACGTTCGCGCTGAACGGGCTGTTCCTCGCGTTCGCATCGCTGCGCGCGATGCAGGCGCTGGTCGAGCGCGCCACAGGGCGCATCGCCGGCTGGCTGTTCGTGATGCTGGCGATCGGTTTGAGTGGTTTCGGCATCTACCTCGGCCGCTTCGACCGGCTCAACTCGTGGGATCTCTGGACGCAGCCGGACGACGTGCTCGGCATGATCTTCGGCTACCTGCGCTACCCGAGCAGCCAGACCGCCGGCGTGACGCTGATGTTCGCGGCGATCCTGTTCGTCTTCTACGTCGCCTTCGTCTCAGCGCGCGAACCGCTCCCCCTCCGCGCCCAGGCCGAGCGCTGACGCGGCGCCAGCGGGATGCGGCGCCTCGCGCACTTGGTGCGCCCCGTGCATGATGCTACAATCCCGCGCAACGCCCGCGGCACGGGCGTATCCTGGGTTCGAGAAAGCACGCACCGATGACGACCGGTACCGCCACGCAAGCCGCCTCGCTCTCGCCGTTTGCCGTCTTCCGCAACCGCAGCTTCGCGCTGCTGTGGTCGGCCGAGTTTGTCTCGTCGATGGGCAGCGCGCTTACGTCGCTGGCGGCATCCATCCTCGTCTTCCGCCTGACCGGCTCCGCGTTCAGCGTCGGGCTGATGCTGATGGCCACCGCCGCGCCCAGCGTCTTGATCGGCTTGCTCGCCGGCGTCTTCGTCGACCGCTACGATCGCAAGCGCATTATGATCGGCGCCGATCTGGTGCGCGCCGCGCTCGTCGCGTGCATTCCGCTGCTTGTGCCGCTCAACATCGCATGGCTGTACGTCATTGTCGCGCTGTCGAGCGCCGTCGGCCAGTTCTTCAATCCGGCCCACGAGAGCGTCCTGCCCGACATCGCCAGCGACCGGGAGCTGTCGGCGGCCAATTCGCTGATGGCCATCAGCGCCTTCGGCTCGACGGCCATCGGCTTCGCCGCCTCGGGGCTGATCGCCTCGCGCTTCCCGCTGGAGTGGGCGTTCTACATCAACGCGCTCACGTTCCTCTTCTCGTTCAGCTGTCTGGTCTTCGTGCGCGTCCCGCAGCAGACGGCTGAAGGCCGAACGACGATCGGCGTCGTGCTGCGCAACCTGCGCGCCGGCATCGCGTTCATCGTCGGCAAGAACGTGCTGCGCTCGCTCTTCCTGATCTACCTGTTCGTCTTCGTGCTGTTCGGCTTCCAGAACTCGCTGCAGTTGCCGTTTGCGCTCAAGTCCCTGCACGCCAGCGAGTTCGAGTACGGCGTGCTGGAGGCGCTCTCGGCGGTCGGCTTTGCGATCGGCAGCCTGGCGCTGGCGGGTCTCGCCGATCGGCTGCGCGAGGGCCAGTGGATCACGATCTCGTTCGTGGGCATGGCCATCGTCTACATATTTTTCTCGCTCTCGACGCTCGTGCCTGTCGCGCTGGCGTTCGGGGTGCTGATGGGGCTGTTCAACGCGCCGTCGGTCATCGCCCGCCGGCTCATCATCCAGCGCAACTCGCCGCGCGAACTGCGCGGGCGCGTCTCCAGCGCGTTCCTCGTCTCGCGCGACATGGTCTTTATCATCGGCATGGCGCTGGCCGGTCTCGCCGACGTTTTCGATGTGCGCGCTCTGCTGGCGGCCAGCGCCGTCATCTTCCTGGTGGTCGCGCTCGTCTCGGCGGTGATGCCCGGCCTGGGCCAGCCGGCTGCCGAATGGCGCCGCGCCATGAGCCTGCTACACGCCGCGCCGCTGCAGCCCGGCCTCGGCGCTCTGCGCGCCGCGACCCCCGCCGATTTCGACCTGCTCGCCATGCACTTGCCGGCGCTGGCCGGCCTCAGCCCCCGGGAACAGCAGGACTTGATTGACCACGGCACGGTGAGCGATGCGGAGCCGGGCAGCCTGGTCGTCCGCGCCGGCGACACGGGCGACGCGGCCTACTTCATCCTGAACGGCCGCGCAGTCGTCGGCACGGCTAAGCCGGAAGGCGGCTTTCACTCGTTGGCGACGCTGCACGAGGGCGACTTCTTCGGCGAGATCGCCGCGCTGACCGGTAGCCGCCGCACGGCCAACGTCGTCGCCGATCAGCCGAGCACGCTCTTGCAGGTGCCCGCGGCGGTCCTGCGCCGGCTGATGAGCAACTCGCAGCTCAGCCGCCTGGTGCTCTCCACCATGAGCCAGCGCGTCTCGCGCAACACGCTGGCCGAGTTGCCGCGCTTCGCCGGCCGCGACCAGGCCGCGCTCACGGAGTTGCGCCGTTTGCCTGCCCCCAAACCAGCGGCACCGAAGAGCGGGACGTAGTGCGATTATGAGAGCCGTCGGGTACAGCGACCGGAACTAACCTGATGGCGTGGGGACGGGTCTCTGACACCCCAAAGGGTGCGACAAGTCGCCTGTCCGGACGGGTCAATGACCCGTCCCTACACCGCACGGGCGCGGAGGCAGGTACTGATGCGCCGCCAACGTACACGAAAACACCTCACAGATCCTGAAGACCGGTGAGGTGTAACAAGCTCCCCTCAGTTGCGCCTTTTCGCGGATCAGTTATGCGTGACCGCTCTGCGCGCCTCGTACGCGGTGATGACCGCGCCGAGCGCAGCGCGCACGCCCTTCACCATCGTCTCCAGTCCCATGGACGGCGCGGGCGGCACCCTGTCCAGCACTTGCTCCGGCAGGGCGGGCAGGTGGATGAAGCCGGCCGGGATCGCCATGAGGTTTGTCGCCAGGTAGTGCAGCACCTCGTAGGTCACCTGGTTGCACAGGAACGCGCCCGCGCTCAACGACAACTCGGCGGGCACCTTCGCCGCGCGCACGGCATCGTGCATCGCGCGCACCGGTAGCGTCGTGAAGTATGCGGCCGGGCCATCGGGCACGATTGGCGCGTCGGTGATCTGGTTGCCGGAGTTGTCGGCGATGCGGTAGTCCATGAAATTGATCGCCACCCGTTCGATCGACACGACCATGCGGCGCGACGCCTCGCCGAGGCAGACGACCGCATCCGGCTCGAACTCGCGCAGCGCGGCGATGGCCGTCGCGCCGGACTGCGTGCGGTCCACCGGCAGGATCGCCGTGCGCAGTTCGACGCCCGGCAGTCCGTCGTGCGCGATCGCCAGCACGGCCTGCTCCGACGGATTGATGTGGCTGCCGCCAAACGGCTGGAAGCCGGTGAGTAGTAGTTTCATTCGCGATCTCCTATTTAATCGATTCAACACAAAGCCACAAAGGCACAAAGGTGATCACATGATTTCGGGAGTTTTCGCCCACCAGATGGGTTGGTTGCAGCGCCGACTATTTGTGGGTAGCTCTATTCACCTGAGTTCAGAGATTCGTCGCGTGACGTTGTGATCAAAGCAAATACTACCGTTGCCACAAATCCAAGAAAAAGCTCCCACAAAACCCACACAATTGTAACTGCGCCGTTTGCCAGGTCTGCATCATAGCCTGATAGGCGGGGGTCGCAGTTCCACAGACGCCCGCATTCAACTAGCTTTGGAAGCGGGATAAGGCATATCGGCACGAACACGCCGGTAATGGGCAGTGCCAGCCACAGCAACTTCCGTGATATGGCTGTGAATAACCCAAAGATCAGTGTGTTCGCCACTGCTCCGATGACGATGATTTGCGCGTACACTTCAGGCGAGCCCTGCCTAAAGCCGATCAGCGGCGAAAACACGAGGCAGGTTATCAGGCTGCGGCCGCAACCCCACGCGGCGTAGCGCAACAGCGAAACAAGCCATCGGCGTGCTATTGGTGATAACTTCATACGCGGATACGGATTTGTTCCAACAAGGTCGACACAAAACCACAACGACACAAAGTAAACGCTTGTCATGCCGAGCGCGAAGGCCGTACTGTCATTCTGCGATACGCTTCACGCGCGAAGCATCTGAAATGCTTGGGCGCAGATGCTTCGCGCGCGCGGCGCGCCACTTGGCCAAGGCCTTACGCTCGCGCTCAGCATGACAGTTGAGAAAAACACTTTGTGCCTCTGTGCCTCTCTATGGTGGTAGTTTCTACGCCGCCACCAGCCTTAACCCCGGCACCACGTCGAGGTCCCAGCCGCTGCGCTCGCCGCGCACGAAGTGGAAGTGCCCGGCGGCGGCGATCACCGCGCCGTTGTCGGTGCACAGTCCGATCGGCGGGATCAGCACCGGCACCGGGATACGCTCGCGCATCTGTTCGCGCAGGCGTTTGTTTGCCGCCACACCGCCCCCCACGACCACCACTTTCGCACTGCACTGCGCGGCGGCCAGCCGCGTCTTCTCGACCAGCACATCCACGACCGCCGATTGAAACGCCGCCGCGATGTCACTGATTGCCGCCGGCTGCTCGGCGATCTCGGCGCGCAGGCTCGACGGCTGCAGCTTGGGCGCGCTGTTCGGCGTGCTCGCCTGCTTGACGAGGTGCAGCACCGCCGTCTTCAGCCCGCTGAACGAGAAATCGAACGTGCCTTCCAGCCACGCGCGCGGCAGTTTCACGCGCCGGGCGTCGCCCTGTTCCGCCGCCTTCTGGATCGCCGGGCCGCCCGGGTAGCCGAGTCCCAGCAGGCGCGATACCTTGTCGAACGCTTCGCCGGCCGCGTCGTCGAGCGTCGCGCCGAGCATCTCGTACTGCCCGTGCCCGCGCATCAGGATTAGCTCGGTATGCCCGCCGGACACGATCAGGCAGACGAGCGGGAACTGCGGCTCCGAGCGCGCCGGCTCGGTCGCCAGCCACGCCGCGTAGATATGCCCTTCGAGGTGGTTGACGCCGATCAGCGGTAGGCCGTTTGCCAGCGCCAGCCCTTTCGCCGCGTTGACGCCGACCAGCAGCGAGCCCGCCAGTCCCGGCCCGTATGTCACGGCGATCGCGTCGACGTCGGCCCACGTTGCGCCCGCATCACGCAGCGCCTGTTCCACGACTGGCACGATCTTCAGGATGTGCTCGCGCGACGCCATCTCCGGGAAGACGCCGCCGTAGCGCGCGTGCAGGTCGATCTGCGACGCGACGATGTTCGAGCGGATGATCTGGCCGTTCGTGACGACGGACGCGCCCGTCTCGTCGCAGGATGTCTCAATACCGAGTATGACAGACATAACAGCGATTCTAACAGATTGACGTAGGTGGGGCAAGCGTTTATACTGCGTTCAATTCCCGTTTGCCTATCCCGGAGGGCTACCATGGTCTCGCAAGAGTTGCTCGACATCCTGCGCTGTCCGAACTGCGTGCGCAACGGCCCCAACGCCGGCGTGCTCGATCTGACGAAAGATGTCTGGCTCGTCTGCCGCGATTGCGGCCGCAAGTACCCGATCAAAGACGATATTCCGGTCATGCTGATCGAGGAAGGCGACAAGTACCGCCAGACGCCGATCGATCAGTTAGGAGCGCCCGCATGAGCGCCCGCCGCGCATGGCTCGCCCTGCTGGCGGGCTGGCTGGCTGTCGCCGTGCTGGCCGCGCCGGCGCTGGCGCAGGGCGGCGCCATCACGGCCAGCAACAGCAAGGTCGAGTCGAAGTTTTCCGAGTACGTGCGTTACCGCATTTCGCTCAAGTCGGACTCTGACATTACCTCGGCGACGGTGTTCGTGCGCTACATCACCGGCGATTCGGGTATCACGACCACGCGCGGCAAGGCGGACATCACGCCCGGCAAGGACGTGACGGCGGTCTTTACACGCACGCTGCAGCGCGGCGACCTGGTGCCCGGCACCGACATCGAGTATTACTGGCAGATCGAGAACGCGGCCGGCCAGACGCTCAAGACCGAGACCGCCCGCTACGTCTTTCCCGATGACCGCTTCGACTTCAAGTCGATGACCGCGCCGGTCGGCAAGGGCACGATGACGGTCTTCTGGTACGGCGCCGACGACGCCTACGGCAAGAAGCGCCTCGACGTGGCCGTGGCGGCGATCCAGAACTTGCAGCAGCGCGTCGGCGTTGACTTGAACGCCGGGGCCAAGATCTTCATCTATCGCACGCGCAACGACATGCTGGCTGCCCTGCCGTTCAAGGGGCAGACCAACGAGGCGTCGCTGACCGTGCTCGGGCAGTTGTCCAACCCGACGACCGTGCTGCTGCTCGGCGGCGACTCCGGCGTGGACAACACGACTTACCACGAGTTGTCGCACCTGGTCGTGCATCTGGCGACGACCAACTCGCTGATCGGCGGCGTGAGCATCCCGGCCTGGCTCGATGAGGGGCTGTCGATGTACAACCAGCTGAACGTCGAGTCGCCGTACACCGACGCCGTGCAGCGCGCCCTGCGCGCCGACCGGCTGATCTCGGTGCGCTCGCTGTCGGCCGTGCCGGGTCAGTCCGACCAGGTCATCCAGTTCTACGGCCAGTCGTACTACCTCGTCAAGTACCTGAATGAGAAGTACGGCAAAGACAAGATGTTAAAGTTGCTGGACACCTTCAAGCGCGGCACGCTGGTGGACGACGCGCTGAAGCAGACCTACGGCTTCGGCGTGCAGGGCCTGGACGACCAGATCCGCGACTACCTCGGCGCGGCGCCGCGCGAGGCGCCCGCCGCGCCGACCCAGGCGCCCGGCGCTGTCGTGCAGCCGACGCCCGCGCCCACGGCGGCGGCACCGGCCACCGGCAGCAATCCGCCGGCGAGCGGCGGCAGCGGCCTGCCGGCCATCTGCGCATGCCTCGCGCCGAGCGCGCTCGGATTGCTATGGTGGCTGGTCGCGCTGCGCCGCGCCGCATAAAACCGCGCGCAGTACTCGGCGCGTAGCGGGCTGGTCTGCGGGCGGCTCGTACATGTAACGATGGCAAGTTGGCCACGCGTTCTGAACGCCGTGGCCAACTTTTTTCAGGAGAGGCTTTGACCGCTTTCACCGAATCGCCGCCCGCATCGCGCGGGGAGATCGTGCGCCTGGTGGCTGTCGTCCTGCCGTCGCGCTTTGTGCTGAATACGGCCTATCGCATGGGCTACGCGTTTCTGCCTGCGTTTGGCCGCGGGCTTGGCGTCGATTTACAGGCGATGAGCGCGCTGGTGACGCTTCGCTCCAGCACCGGCCTGACGGCGCCGCTCTTCGGGCCGCTGGCCGACCGTTTTGGCCGCCGCGCGGCCCTGCTGGCGGCGCTGGCGCTGTTTGTCGTCTGTGCCGTCCTGGCGTTCACGGCGTCATCGCTCTGGTGGTTCGCGGCCGGTTTCGTCGGGTTGTCCGTCGCCAAGGTGATCTTCGATCCGAGCTCGTCAGCCTACCTGGCCGACCGGGTGCCGTATGAACGGCGCGGGTTGGTGCTGGGCATCAACGAACTGGGCTGGGCGGGCGCCGGTTTCATCGGCGTGCCGCTGATGGCGCAGGCGATCGACCGCATCGGCTGGCAGTCGCCGTACGTGATCATTGCCGTCGCGGGCGTGGCGGCGCTGGCCTGGGCCTTCGCGATTCTGCCGAGGTCCAGCCGGCGTGTCGCGGGCGTGCATATCGACGCACGTGCGGCCTTCGCCGCGATCCGCGCCAACCGGAGCGCGTTGATCATGCTGTCGGTCACCGGGTTGTACATGGCGGGCGCCGAGATGATCGGCGTCACCTACGCCGCCTGGCTGGAGCGCACCTTCAACGCCGACGTGCTGATGATCGGCAGCATCGCCGCGACATTCGGCATCGCCGACGTGGTCGGCGAGGTACTGTCGATGTGGGTTGTGGATCGCTTCGGCAAGAAGCGCTCGCTGTTGGTCGGCCTCGTCTGCGTGGCGCTGGCGTACTTCGGCATGCCGCTGCTCGGCGCGTCACTGCCGCTGGCGGTCGCCGGGCTGTTCATCTACTACGTCTGCTTCGAGTTCACGATCGTCTCGGTCTGGCCGCTCGTCTCCGAGTTGGTGCCGGAAGCGCGCGCGACGCTGATGTCGGTCACCGCGACCGCCAACTACGTCGGCCGCATGGCGGGCGCGCCGCTCGGAGCGTTCCTATTCGCGCAGGCCGGTTTCGGCGCGAACGGCATCGCCGCCGGGCTGTGCGTCGCCGTCGCGACGGCGGTCTTCGCTATCGGCGTGCACGAGCGGAAGAGAGCCTAGCCGCAGAGCGCGCAGAGAGCGCAGAGACAGACCAAATCATTCACCGCCAAGAACGCGGAGAGCGCAACGAAAAGCAGGTTATCCGCGAATAACGCCAATCTTCACGAATAGAAACAGTTTGATTCGCGGCAATTGCGCCGTGTGCGGATCGCTGGCGGCAAGTTTAACCGCAGAGCGCGCAGAGAACGCAGAGACAGACCAAATCATTCACCGCCAAGAACGCGGAGAGCGCAACGAAAAGCAGGTTATCCGCGAATAACGCCAATCTTCACGAATAGCAGCGATGTGATTCGCGTCGATTCGCGTTATTCGCGGATGGATGTTTTGGTGTTTCTTCGTGTGCCTTCGTGGAAAGTTGGCTTTCGAGTTTGAACCGCAAGAATTGGATAGAGACCGGCTCGCATCATGTGTATGATAGGTGCATACCATGAGCGAGAAGGAGCCCGTATGAACGATCAGGAGCGCTGGGCGGCGGTCGAGCGACGCGATGCCGCACAAGACGGCGCGTTTGTGTACGCCGTGAAGTCCACCGGAATCTACTGCCGACCGTCGTGCCCGTCGCGGCGACCGCGGCGCGATAACGTTTCGTTCTACGCCGGACCTGACGCGGCGGAGGCGGCCGGCTTTCGCGCCTGCCGCCGCTGCCATCCGCGCGACTACGCGAACCGCGACGACACGCCGGACTGGGTGCAGGCCGCGCGCGATTATCTGGACGCGCATCTCGACGAGCCGGTGCGGCTGGAAGCGCTCGGGCGGCAGGTTGGCGTCAGCGTCTTCCATCTCCAGCGGACATTCAAAGCCGTGGTCGGCCTGACGCCGCGCCAGTATGTAGACGCGCAACGATTGGCGCACGTGAAATCGAGTCTGAAGGCGGGCGAACGGGTCACCGGCGCGCTGTACGACGCGGGCTACAGTTCCAGCAGTCGCTTGTATGAGCGCGCGCACGCGCAGTTCGGCATGACGCCGGACGCCTATCGAAAGGGAGGAGCCGGGGTGAACATCCGGTACACAATCGAAGAAAGCTCATTGGGCAAGCTGATGGTGGCAGGCACGGACAAAGGCATCTGTTTCCTGAGCCTGGGCGACAGCGAGCGCAAGCTCGTCGACGAATTACGCGGCGAGTTCCCGGCCGCGCAGATCGAGCGCGACGGCAAGCACCTGGCGCGCTGGGCGCGCGACGTGCTGCGCTATCTGGATGGACGGCAGACCGCGCTCGACCTGCCGCTCGACGTACAGGCCACGGTGTTCCAGTGGCGCGTCTGGCGCGCGCTGCAATCGATCCCGTATGGCGAGACGCGCACGTACAGCCAGATCGCGCGCATGCTGGGCAACCCGAAGGCGCAGCGCGCCGTCGGCCACGCCTGCGCGACGAACCCGGTCTCGCTGGTCATCCCGTGCCACCGCGCCGTGCGCACCGACGGTGGTCTCGGCGGCTACCGCTGGGGCCTCGACCGCAAGGAGCGGCTAATCGCGCACGAGAAGGCGATCCGCGAATAACGCGAATCGACGCGAATGAAATATCGCCGATGATGCGAAAGGCGCCTGTTCTGGCGCCTTTTCTGTTGCCGGACACAGCCTGGCGCGGGGCAATACGGCCTTTGTGTCTTCGTGGTGAGCATTGATTGCTTCTCACCGTTTCTTCAGGTTGGCGAACGATTGCAGCAGCTTCTTCGGCTTGTCGCCGACGAAGATCACCGTGATCTCCTCGTCGTCGCCGCGCACCGCGCTCGTAATTACGATGCCCTCGCCGAACTTGTCATGCCGCACCTTGTCGCCGGCGTGGAACTGTGCGCCGCCGGCGTCGCGCGGCTTGCGCTCCGGGCGCGCCGGCGTCTCCCAGGTCGTGATGCCGACGCGCGGGGAACCGGCCGGGGCGCGCTCCGCCGCCGGCGTCCGCGTATTCAGCATTTGCAGCAGCTTGGCCGGGATGTCGCGCAGAAATGACGAGGGCGCACTTGGCTCCGTGCGGCCGTAAAGCGAGCGCTTGAACGCGTAGAGGAAGTACAGCCGGTTCATCGCGCGCGTGATGCCGACGTAGAACAAACGCCGCTCCTCCTCCATCGCGTCGGGATCTTCGCGCGAACGCGCGTGCGGCATGATCCCTTCTTCAAGCCCGACGATGAACACCACCGGGAACTCCAGACCCTTGGCCGTGTGCAGCGTCAGCAGCGTAGATGCATCAGCGCCGGGATCGTAGTTGTCGATCTCGGAGACGAGCGCAACCTCCTCCAGGAAGCCGCGCAGGCCGTCCGGCGGCGGCAGGTCGGCAAACTGCTCCGCCACCGTGCGCAGTTCCATCACGTTGCCCCAGCGGTCCTCGCCCTCCTCCGTGCCGTCGCGCAGGTGCTTGCCGTACGCCGTGCGCTGCAACAGCAGGTCGAACAGTTCCGTGACCGGCAGCGTGTCGCGCGCGACGAGCAACTCCTCCAGCAGGCGCGCAAAATCGGACAGCGCGGCCGGCCCGCGGCGCGGGCCGGCGGACTTGGCGCGCGCCGGCTCCGGTTCCGCGCGGGCGAACGTCGCCAGCACCTGGTACAACGACGTGCTCTGCTGGGCGGCCGTCATCTGCAGGTTGGCCACCGTCTTCTCGCCGATGCCGCGCGGCGGCACGTTGATCACGCGCGCCAGGCTGATCATGTCCGCGGGGTTGGACAGCACGCGCAGGTACGCCATCACGTCCTTGACCTCGCGCCGCTCGTAGAAGCGCGTCGCGCCGACCAGCCGGTACGGCAAGTGCTGCTTCACGAATGCGTCTTCGAGCGCGCGCGACTGCGCGTTGGTGCGGTACATCACGGCACAGTCGCGGGCGCGGTACTGCCCATTCGCGCTCAGCCGCCGGATCTCGCTGACGACGAAGTCCGCCTCTTCCTGCTCATTGTACGCCTCGAACACCGTGATGGGCATACCCTCGATGTTTTCGGTCCACAGCGTCTTCTTCTTGCGCTTGCGGTTGGCGACGATGATCGACTGTGCCGTGTCGAGGATGGTCTGCGTCGAGCGGTAGTTCTGTTCCAGCAGGATGGTGCGTGCCTGCGGGAAGTCGTTCTCGAAGTTCAGGATGTTGCGGATGTCCGCCGAGCGGAACGCATAGATGCTCTGGTCGGGATCGCCGACGACCATGATGTTCTGGTGCCGCGCCGCCAGTTGCTTGACGATCGCGTACTGCGCCGGGTTCGTGTCCTGGAACTCGTCCACGAGGATGTGCTGGAACTTCGCCTGGTATTTTTCGAGCGTCGACGGCGACTGCGCAAAAAGCTGCGCGGTCCGCATCAGCAGATCGTCGAAGTCGAGCGCGTTCGAGCGCGCCAGGATGTCGGCATAGCGCTCGTAGATGCGCGCGACCGCTTCCTCATAGTATTCGCGGGTGCTGCTCGCGTACTGCTCCGGCGTCTTCAACTCCGACTTGGCGCGCGAGATCGTCGCCAGCACGGCCGACGGCCGGAAGCGTTTCTCGTCCAGTTCCAGCGCCTCGAGCGCTTGCTTGATCGCCTTCTGCTGGTCGTCGACGTCGTAGATGGCAAAATCGCGGCCGATGCCGAGCGGCGCGCCGTCGATGCGCAGCCAGCGCGCACACAGCGAGTGGAACGTGCCGACGGCCAGTTGCGACTTGGCGGTCTCGCCGATCAGACGGCCGAGCCGCTCCTTCATTTCGGTAGCCGCCTTGTTCGTGAACGTCACGGCGACGATGTGCCACGGCGCAATACGCCGGCGGGCGATCAGCCACGCCACCCGATGCGTCAGCACGCGGGTCTTGCCGGAGCCAGGCCCGGCCAGCACCAGCAGCGGGCCGTCGGGTGCGCTGACGGCCTCGCGCTGCCGGTCGTTCAGGTCTTCGAGCAGGGGATCAGTAACGGACATGCGGCTCTTTCAATAGGGTTGTTGCGCGCAGCATCAACGGCGCTTGCGCTCTTCCAGCAGAGCGCGTATCCAGGCCAGCGCAAACATCAGCAGCACCAGCAGGATGATGACGAGCAGTTCGGATACGCCGAAATAACGAGATAGCATAGTTGATTATCCAGCCTGCTACGGCGTGAGCGTCAAGCGCGACTCGGCGTGAGCCTCGACGCGCTCGCGTGCCCAGAGCATCGGGTGGTAGTCGCCGTTCAGCCACATGGGGATCATATCGTCGTAGTGCTTGCTGGCCGGGTGCCCGGACTGGCCGGTCGTGTGCACGGCGCGCGACGCGTCCCAGTCGCTCACGTCGATGATCTGCCGCCAGGAAGCACTGCCGCCGCCCGGCGCGATCGGCAGTTGCGGCACGAAGGCTGCCTGCCAGACCGTGTTCGTGTCGCCGCCGTACGGGTACGGGCCGCGATTGAAGATGCGGTCAAGCGGCTTCTGCGCGCCGAGCGTGTGATTGAACGCAGCCTGATGGATGCGTCCCCATGTCCAGCGCGACATATCCGGGCCGACCGCCTTCTTGAGATACGCAACGGCGTCGGCGATCGCCGCCGAGAGAATCTGCTCGCGCGATAATGGCTGTTCGGCGGCATCCTCGAACCAGTCGATCTCGTTGTCCACCAGAATGCGCTGCAGCGTCACCAGGCTGCGGTCGTGATAGGGGCTGAATGTGGCCAGCAGCGGGTGAAAGCCGACGCCGAGGTAGTAGTCGGTCAGCTCGCACAGCCAGGGGCCGAACACGCGCTTCATCGCGAAGTGCTGCGCCAGTTCAAACAGCGCGGCGGGCACGGAGTCCTTCGTCGCGAAATAGTCCCAGCCGGCCAGTCGCTCCAGTGCGGCGCGCTGGTCGGCGTCGGCCAACTCAAGGCCGCGCAGCAGGCCGCAGAACACCCGCGCCGGCTCGCAATACAGGTCGACCTGGATGCGGGCGAAATCGTCGGCGCTCAGCTTGTCCTGGGCGGTTAGTTGATCGACGATGCGGCGCGCGCGAAAGCCGTTCATGTACGCCGTGGTCAGGAAGTGCGGATACTCCTGCCCGACGACCTGGTTGTTGGCCGTGGCGATATAGTGCTGCGCCGGGTTGAACGCATGCGGCATCTCCTCATGCGGGATCCAGCCCGTCCACTCGTATTCGCCGGTCCAGCCCGGCACCGGCGACGCGCCGATGCCGCGCGCGCGGATCGGCACCTTGCCCGGCATGTAGTAGCCGATGTTGCCGGCGCGGTCGGCGTACACCATGTTCTGTGCCGGCACCGACCAGTCGCGGATCGCTTCGCAGAAGCCCGGCCAATCGGTCGCGCGGTTCATGCCGGCGATCGCGCGCAGGATGTTCGCCGGCTCATGCGCCGTCCAGCGGAACGCCAGCGCGAAGTTGTCGCGCCCGGCGGTCAGCGGCGTCAGGTGGTTAATAATCGGGCCGTGGCGCGTCTGGACGATCTCGACCACGCGCGGCGCGGCCTCGCCCTTGACGCGGATTTCCTCTTTGATGATCGTTGCCGGCTCCCACTGGCCCTTGAATTCGTACTCGGCCGGGTTGGCCGGGTTGAACTTCTCGATGTAGATATCCTGCACATCCGGGAAGCCGTTGGTGAAGCCCCAGGCGATTTCGCGGTTATGCCCGATGACGACGAACGGCGTGCCGGGGAACGAGACGCCGGTCACCTCGGTCTCCGGCGTCGACAGGTGCACTTCGTACCAGATCGACGGCATCTGCAGCGCGAGGTGCGGGTCGTTGGCCAGCAGCGGCTTGCCGGTCGCCGACTTCGCGCCATCGACGACCCAGTTGTTGCTCATGCCGTCGAGCCCGCCAAGCGGCAGGTGGTGGTGCGCCTCCTCAAAGTGCGCGATCACGTCGCGCGCCAGCGCGGCATACGTCTGCTCCGGCACGATGATTGGGTTATCTGCGTGATAGTCGCCCACCAGCCGGGCGGCGCGCTGCGGCCCGAGCTTGCCGATCATCGCGGCGTTGAGGATCTCCATGTCCCAGTTGCAGGAGAGCGCCCACGCCATGACCTTTGTGTAGACGACCGAGTCGAGAGGGGTCCACGGTTCCGGCGTGTGGCGCAGCAGCGTAAACTCCAGCGGCAATTTGGCGCGCGCCTGCGCCATGCCGGCGTTGACGCCGCGCGTGTACGCGTCGAGCAGCCGCCGCGACTCGTCATCCAACTGCGCGAGGTCGTTCTGCGCGGCGCGCGAGAAACCGACGGTGCGGATAAAATGGTCGGTGCCGTACGCGATCTCGCCGAACAGTTCCGCGAGCCGCCCATGCCCGATCCGCCGGTTGAGCTCCAACTGCCAGAGGCGGTCCTGCGCGTGTGCGAACCCTTGCGCATACACCGCATCGGCGAGGCTTTGCGCGTAGATGTGCGGCACGCCCCAGCGGTCGCGGATAATCTCGACCGGCGCGGCAAGCCCCGCCAGTTTGATGTTGCCATTCACTTGCGGCAACGAGCGGCGCATGAACACGCGCAGCAGCGCGAACGCTGCGCCCCCCAGCACGATCCCGCCCAGCAACGCTCCCAGGAAGAATGGCATCGAAGCACCCCCGGCGCAGGGCGACTAGCCGCCAGCGACCAGTCGCGATATAATCGGCACAATTGACCCGAAAGTCAGAGCGTGATTTTAACACCCCGGTTAGCGACTAGCAACTAGCGGCTAGTGACTAAAGGAGCTACCTATGCGCATCGGTCTATTTGCCGGACTATCATCGCGCGACAGCATCGACGACTTGCTGAACCAGATCACCCGCGCCGAGCAGGACGGCTTCGCGTCGGCGTGGACGGCCAACATCTTCAACCACGACGCGCTGATCGTGCTGGCGCTGGCCGGGCGCGCGACGCATCGGATCGAGCTCGGCACCGCCGTCGTGCCGACCTACCCGCGCCACCCGGTCGCGCTGGCCCAGCAGGCGCTCACGGCGCAGGCGGCGTCGCAGAACAGGCTGGCGCTCGGCATCGGATTGAGTCACCGGGTCGTCATCGAGGGCATGCTCGGCCTCGACTTCTCGAAGCCGGTGCGGCACATGCGCGAGTACCTGACGGTGCTGAATGACGCGCTGGCCGGCCAGCCGACCAGCTTCCAGGGCGAGGAGTACCGCATCGCCAATACGCAGATTGGCGTACCCGGCGCGACCAAACCGCCGGTCATCGTCGCCGCGCTCGGCGAGCAGATGCTGCGCCTGGCCGGACGGCTGTCCGACGGCACGATCACCTGGATGGGCGGCGCGAAATACCTGGAGACGAGCGCCATCCCGGTGATCCGCAAGGCGGCGCAGGACGGCGGGCGTCCCGCCCCGCGCATTGTCGTCGGTCTGCCGGTCGCCGTCACGAGCCAGCGCGATGCCGCGCGTACCTCGGCGTCGAAGGGTTTCGCCATGTACGGGCGGCTGCCGTCGTACCGGGCAATCCTCGACAAGGACGGCGCGGCCGACCCGGCCGACGTGGCGATCATCGGCAGCGAAGACGAGGTCATGGCCCAGGTGCAGCATCTCGCGGCGATCGGCGCGACCGATTTCATCGCCGCGCCGTATGTTGTGCGCGACGATCCGGAGGCGTTCGAGCGCACCTACCAGTTGATGGCGCGCGCCGCGCGCATGGGCGCCTGAGACACATGCTCGGCGGCACCGATCCATGCGCCGCGCGCTGACCGTCCCCGCCGCATACCTCGCGCTGGCCGTCGCATTCACCTGGCCGCTGGCGGCCGGGCTGACCACGCAGACGCCCGGCGGCGAGGCGTGGACGTACGACGGCTTCTCGATGGTCTGGAACCTCTGGTGGTTCCAGCGCGCCGCGCTGTGGCTGAACAGTAACCCGCTCGTCACCGACCGGCTGTTTGCGCCGCTCGGCGCAAACCTCGCCCTGCACACCAGCACGCTCTGGCAGGCGCTGACCGCCTTGCCACTGCTGGCGTGGATGCCGCCCGTCGCGGCCAGCAATCTGCTGCTGATCGCGTCGCTGGCGCTGTGCGGCTACGGCGCGTACCTGCTGGCGCTCGGCGTTCTGGGCGCGGCCGGGCCGCACGCGCGCGCCGCCGCGTTCGTCGCGGGCGTCGTGTATGCGTTTACCACACAGCGGTTCATGTTCCTCGTGCTGGGCCACCACAACTTCTTCGCCACGCAGTTCGTTCCGTTCTACCTTCTATATGTGCTCAGGGCATCACGTCCCGCAACGAGCGCGCGTAGCACGGCCAGAGCAGTCGTCCTGGCCGGGCTGTTCCTGGCGCTCTGCCTGCTGACCGAGCTATCGCTCGCCGTGATGGCGGTGCTGGTCGCAGGGCTGTATTGGGCGTTCGCGTCGTTGACTCGCCGCCTCTCTAACCGTCCCGCGCGACGGGGTTCGACAGGCTCACCCAACGGCGTCGCAGGAGAAGGATCAAACCCCCTCCCCTGTTTGCAGCCGGTGCAAACGGGGGAGGGCAGGGGTGGGGGTAGTACCGGCTCCTTAGATTCATCGATTGGCTTCAGTGTTTGGCGCGGCGCGGTCGCGATTGTGGGCAGCGTGGCGTTGATGGCCGTCATGACCGCGCCGTACGTCGTCCCGACCCTGCGCGAATCGTTCGATCCGAAGTACATCCCACAATACTGGGGCGGCGCACCGGTCACATCGGTGGATATCGCCGGCATGCTCGTGCCGAGCACACTGCACCCGCTGTTCGGCACGCACGACTGGCCGCGCGAGTGGCAGCAGGCGCTGACCAACGCGGCACGCTTCGGCTCGGTCAATACGTTCAACATCGGCTGGGGCGTACTGGCGCTGGCCATGCTCGGCGCGCTGGCTTACCGCCGCGCACGCATCTGGGCGGGACTGGCGCTCGCGCTGATCGTGCTGTCATGGGGGCCGATCGCGCACATCGACGGCCAGACGGTCTTCGACCTCGACGGCATGCAGGTGGCGGCGGGGCTGCCGTATATCGTACTGCACTACCTGCCGGTGCTGAACGGACTGCGCGTGCCACAGCGATTCGGCGTCGTCGCGGTGCTGGCGCTGGCGATGCTGGCCGGGTACGGTGTGCTCTGGCTTCGACAGCGCATCCGCCTCAGCGGCATGGCAGCGGCCATCGCCCTCGCTGCCGTCGTCGCGCTTGTCACATTCGAGCACGCTCTCATGCCCCTGCCGCTGTCTGATGCGCGCGTGCCGGCGATCTACGCGCAGATCGCTGCCGAGCCGGGCGACTTCACGGTCATGGACATCCCGCTCGGCTGGCGCTCCGGCTACGGGCCGCAGGGCACCGAGAACACGCAGTTGCAGTATTACCAGACCGTCCACGGCAAGCGCCTGATCAGCGGGTTCGTCGCGCGCACGCCATCGTTCCTGTTCGATTACTTCCTGCGCCATCCGATCCTGAACGCAATCGCCGTGCAGGAATCCGAAGGGCGCCTGCCTAAGATCGACGGCGCGCGCGACCGGGCGCTGGCCGCCGAACTGGCGTACTTCTACGATCTGCGCTACATCATCATTCACCCGCCGGCCAGCGCGCCAACGCCCTACGACGCGACCCGCCAACGCGTGCTTGACTACGTCCGGGATATGTTCGACATTGATTTGGTAGAGGAGCGCGACGGGCTGATCGTCTATCGCGTCAACCAGTCCGCGCCGCGCACCAGCATGCGGATCGACTTTGGCGCAGTCACGTCGTCGCTCAATCGCGGCGAAGGCTGGGGTGCGGACGAGACGATCGACGGCGCGAGCGCGAACTGGCTGATCGGCACGGAGGGACGGCTGTTCGTGCCGCTGCGCGTGGCCGGCGATTACACACTGACCATCCGCGCCGCGCCATTCAGCTATGCGGGCCGACCGCCGCAGACGCTCAGCGTGCGCATCAACGGCGAAACGATCGGCGCGCCGCTCACGCTCACCGATGGCTGGGGCGAGTATACGGTCGTACTGCCCGCGCGCGTGCTGACAAGCGGGCTCAATGAGCTCGTGCTGACCGCTTCAAAGAGTACCGCGCCCGCCGAGATGCTCGCGGGGAGTACCGACGCGCGGCGATTGAGCGTCGCGTTGGATTGGGTGCAGGTGGACCAAAAGTGAGACCCGAAGGGTTTGGCAAACCCTTCGGGCTTTTCTGCGAAGCGCGACCTTCGCCCGTTTGCCCGCTACCTCCTACTCTATTATCCGTTCATCCGTTATCCATCTGCTGACAAGTCCGTTTGTCCGTTGTCCTTCCGGCCCCGCAGCCAGTAGGTGTGCATTGGCCCCTTGCTCTTCACGTCGATGATGCCGCGGTCGTCCATTACGTACTTGTCCTTCAGGCGGTCGTAAACCGCCTCGGTCACCTGGATGCAGTCCGCCACACTATGCGACTCCATGCGGCTGGCCGTGTTGACCGTGTCGCCCCACAGATCATAGATGAACTTGTGTGTGCCGATCACGCCGGCAACCACCGGTCCGGTGTTCATGCCGGTACGAACGCGCAGGTCCTGCCCCTTGACGGCGTTGAGCCGCGCCAGTTCGGCGTGCATCTCCAGCGCGAGGTCGGCCACCGCTTCGACGTGGTCGGCCCGCTCCTCTGGCAGTCCGCCGACCACCATATACGAGTCCCCGATCGTCTTGATCTTCTCCAGTCGGTGCTTGCGCGCCAGTTCATCGAACGCCGAGAAGACCTCGTTGAGCAACTGCACCGTCTCTTCCGGCGGGCGGCCGGCCGACAGCGCCGTGAAGCCGACGATGTCGGAAAACAGCACCGTGGCCTCCGCATAGCTGTCGGCGATCGTGCGCGAGTCGCGCTTGAGCCGCTCGGCAATCGGCTTCGGCAGGATGTTGATCAGCAAGTTCTCGGCCCGCGCGTGCTCGGCATCGACCTGCTGCTTCAGGCCGGCCAGCGAGGCGAGCATCGTATTGACCGCGCCGGACAGCCGCCCGATCTCGTCGCGGCTCTTGACGCGCACGCGCGCGCTGAAGTCGCCCGCCGCGCCGATCTGCGCCACATCGGCGCTCAAGTGTGCCACCGGCGAGAGCACCAGCCGCTCCAGGATCGCGAGCACCGCCGCCGCGAGCACAAGGCCGGAGAGCGCCAGCACGATCGTCAGCAGCAGCACGTCGGCCTGTCCCTGTTTGAACAGTTCGCGCTTGAGGTTCACCTGGAGCGCCAGCGCCGCCTGCCCGCCAATATCCTTGATGGCTGCCGCGCCCACTAGCCGGTCGGCATCCACGACGCGCACCAGCACGCCGCCGTCGTCGCGCGCGGCCGCCGGCGCATCGGGCTTGATGCGCTGGAGCGTGAACGACAGGCGCGTGACGTCGTTCAGCCGCTTGATTGCCGCCTCGTTCACGTCGCGCGCCAGAATCAGCGTGCCGCGCGGCGGGCCGCTGAAGCGTCCGGTCAATACCGGGCGACTGGCGACCATAACCGGGCCATCCGGCAGCACGAGCAGACCGGACACGCCGCCGTCTGTTTTCGGCAGTTGCAGCAGCACAGGGTTGGCGATCAACAGGTTGAGCGTGCGCGTCAGCGGTTTGGTCTCCTGCCGGGTCTCCAGGTCGACGGCCTTTGTGAAGATCGATCGTCCGGCCGCATTGAGCAGCACGGCCAGGTTGAACTGCCCGGCCGCGAACGCCGGCGCCACGAAGATGCGCTGCGGCACGATGTCGAGCGGCGAGGCGACCTGCATGTAGGCGAACAGCTCGTCGTCGGCCGCAAAGTTGGCGGCGGTCGCGCTCAGCGTCGCCACGTCGTCGTTCAACGCGTTCAGCGCGCGCTGCACGTCCTGCCTGGCCTCGCGCTCTTCGAGGCGCGCATAGTTGCCCAGCAACAGGGCGCGCGCGCCGAGCAGCAGCGCGACGATGATGGCGGCCTGCAGCAGGCCGATGATCAGCAGTGCTTTCTTGCGCAGTGTCATGATGTTTCCGCGATGAACTGATACACCGTGCCGCGTTTGACGACCGCGCTCACGGACTGATGGCCGAGCCGGTACACGAACTCCTCAAGCGACGGGATATTCCAGATTTGCATGTCGGCCAGCATGCCGGGCGCGAGCATGCCGTGGTCGTCCAGCGCCAGCGCGCGGGCCGCGCCGGCGGTCGCCGCCTGCAGCGCCTCGGCGGGCGACAGGCCGCCCGTCCGGCAGGCGAATTGCACCGCCAGCGCCATCGACTCGCACCAGCAGCCGGGGCAGAGGTCGGTCGCCAGCGCCAGCGTCATACCGGCATCCAGCATCGCGCGCGGACTGGCCGGGCGCGGGTGCTTGACCGCGAAGTCGAGCATCGGCGTCGCGACGCCAACGACACTCGCGCGCGCGAAGCGCCTCAGCGTATCAGGCGTACTGAAGTTCAGATGGTCGGCCGAGACGGCGCCGAGTTCCAGCGCCACGGCCGCGCCGCCGATCTCCGCATACTGGTCGAGGTGCATCTTCGGCTTCAGCCCGGCGGCCTGCCCCGCCGCGAGGATGCGCCGCGACTGCGCCGCCGTGAAGTAGCCGTCGTCGCAGAACACGTCGTTGAACTCGGCCAGCCGGTCGGCGGCCACCGCCGGAATCATCTCGTTGACGATCAGGTCCACGTACTGCTCGCGCGGCATGTCCGGCGGGAAGGCATGCGCCCCGAGAAAGGTGCTGACGATATCCACCGGCTGACTGCCCTGCAGTGCCGCGTTGACGCGCAGCAGTTTCAGTTCGTCGGCCAGCGTCAGACCGTAACCGGTCTTGCTCTCGACCGTCGTCGTGCCGTGCCGGAACATGCGGCGCAGGCGCGCGGCGGCGCTCGCCGCCAACTGCGCGTCGCTCTCCGCGCGCGTCATCGCCACGGTCGCGCCGATGCCCGCTGGGATGCCGAGTGCGCGCACCTCCTCGGCCGAGTGCGTCAGGCGGGCGGCATACTCCGCTGCGCGCGAGCCGCCGAAGACGAGGTGCGTGTGACAGTCGACAAAGCCCGGCGCCACCGCGCCGCCTTTGGCGTCGACCCGCGCCGCGCCCGAGAGGTCCACCTGCGCCGCGACGCCGGCCAGTGTGCCGACCGCCACGATGCGCTCGCCCTCGATGGCGACGACGCCGTTGGCGATGCGCCCCGCCGGGTCGCCCGGCGCGGGCACGCAAGTTAGCACCTCGCCCGTATTGACGATCAGCACGCTGGCTTTCACCACGTCCACGCCTCCTCCAGCGTTTCGCTCACCGCCTGCGCCAGTGTTCCGTCGTGAATCAATGCAGCGAGCGACTCGATATCCGGCGAAGTCTCGCGGTCGTGCGGCAGGAAGCGCACCCGCTCACGCACTAGCCGGTAGGCAATTGCGGAGCCGCGCCCGAGCCGCGCCGGGCCGTCTGTGCGCAAGTCCACCGCCTGCGCGGCGGTCAGCAACTCGATGGCGATGATGCGCCGCACGTTGCCGAGGATCTCGAGACAGTGCCGCGCGGCGTTCGCGCCCATGCTGACGAAGTCCTCCTGGTTGCCCGACGAGGGAATGGAGTCCACGCAGTCGGGGTGCGCCAGCGTCTTGTTGTCGCTGACGAGCGCGGCCGCCGTGTACTGCGGGATCATCAGGCCGCTGTCAATCCCGCTGGCCGGCACGAGCATCGCCGGCAGTCCCGCGTTAAGCTCCGGCGTCAGCGTGCGGAAGACGCGCCGCTCGGCAATGCTGCCCGCCGCGGCGATGGACATGCCGAGGCAGTTCAGCCAGATCGACAGTCCCTGCCCATGGAAGTTGCCGCCGGTCTGCTTGTGCATGCCATCCGGCCCGTCAAACAGGAGCGGATTGTCCAACGAGGCATTGAGCGTGTCGCTGACACGCCCGCGCAGGAATCCCAGCAGGTCGCGCACCGGGCCGAGCACCTGCGGAATGCAGCGCAGGCTGTACGCGTCCTGCACACGCTCCGGCTGTGCATTGATCAGGCGGCTGCCCGCGTACAGCGCGCGCAGGTCCGCGGCGACCTGCTGCTGGCCGGGCTGGTTCGCGGCGGCGTGCAATTCGGGCCGGAACGGCTCGTCGAGTGCCAGTAGCGCTTCGAGCGTCAGCGCGGCGGCGATCTCGGCGTGCTGGAGCAAGCTGGCGGCGTCGTGTATCGCCAGCGTGGCGGCGGCAGCCATGAAGCCGGTGCCGTTGGTCAGCGCCAGCCCCTCTTTCGCCTCCGGCACGAGCCGCGCGAGGCCTGCGCGCGCCATCGCTTCGGCGCCGGTCATCCGCTCGTCGCCGAACCACGCTTCGCCGCTGTACCCGCCGCCATCCTCATCGCACGTCAGCACGACGGCGATGTGCGCGAGCGGCGCGAGGTCGCCGCTCGCGCCGAGCGAGCCTTTCGCCGGCACGACCGGCGTCACGCCGGCGTTCAGCATGTCGATCAGCGTCTGCGCCAGCACCGGGCGCGCGCCGGAGTGGCCGCGCGCCAGCACGTTGACACGAATCAGCATCATGGCGCGGACAATTTCGCGCGGCAATGGATCGCCGACGCCCGCGAGGCAGTTGAGGATCAGGTTGCGCGACAGCTTGCGCGCCAGCGCCGGCGCAACCCGCTCGCGCGCCAGCGGCCCGAAGCCGGTGTTGACGCCGTAGATCGGCTCGTCGTGCTGCAGGATCGTGGACTTGACCCAATTCGCGCTGGCCGTCATGCGCTCTACAACACTGTCGCCGAGTGGCGCAACGCGCGCTCCGTGGCGTGCCACGGCAACCACGTCCGCGATGGTCAGGTCGAAGCCAGTCAGGTCAATGATCGACATCTTCTGCTCCATAGGTCAGCCGCGATCAGCGGCCAGTTCCCTCCCTTGCGACGCCGGCGATGCGGCGGGGCTTCGGGCCCCGCCGCGCTTATCGGTCAGCGGCGCGAAGCCGCTGACCAGCGCGTCGCGGGGGAGGGTTAGGGAGAGGGCCGGTCGCCGTGCTCATCCAAAGCGGCCCGAATGGCATCAAGCACGCCCTCCAGGTTTTGCATTACCGCACGGTTCGTGAACCGCAAGACCCGGAAGAGTTTCTCGCTCGTGAGCCAGCCGGTACGTTCCGCACCCCACGAAATAAGTGCGCCAATCCCCTCCCTTGCGACGCCGTTTCTGCGTCGCGGGGGAGGGTTAGGGAGAGGGCTGGTCGCGATGTTGTGCCAACGCCTCTTGGATAGCCTCGAGCACGCCATTAAGATTCTGCATCACCGCACGGTTCGTGAACCGCAAGACCCGATAGTGTTTCTCGCTCGTGAGCCAGCGAGTACGTTCTTCATCATAGACAGCCTGCTCGGCATGACTGTCGCCATCGACTTCAATCACCAACAATGCCTTTGCACATAGAAAATCGACGATGTAGGGGCCGACCGGGTGCTGGCGACGAAAGTGCCAGCCGCCAAGCCGGTCGGCCCTCAGTTGTGCCCACAGCCGCTGCTCGGGAGATGGCATGGCGCCGCGCAGGGCATGCGCGCGCGACCTGATTGTTGGCGACGATCGCCATGTATTTGGTGGCACCGGCCCTCTCCCTAGCCCTCCCCCGTTCGCAAACCCGGCGAACAGGGGAGGGGACTCATACCCATTGGCACCTTGATTCCCGCCTGCGCCGCAAATGCTTCGGCCTCGGGGTAGCCCGCATCGACGTGGCGGATGACGCCCATACCCGGATCGGTCGTCAGCACGCGCTCCAACCGGCGCGCCGCCTCGGGCGTGCCATCGGCCACAATGACCTGCCCCGCGTGGATCGCGTAGCCGATGCCGACGCCGCCGCCGTGGTGAATGCTGACCCACGTCGCGCCGCCGACTGCGTTGATCAGCGCATTGAGCAGCGGCCAGTCCGCGATCGCGTCGCTGCCGTCGCGCATGCTCTCCGTCTCGCGGCGCGGCGAGGCGACCGACCCGGCGTCCAGATGATCGCGCCCGATCACGATCGGCGCGGATACATCGCCGCGCGCGACCAGTTCGTTGAACAGCAGCCCGGCGCGCGCCCGCTCGCCGTAGCCCAGCCAGCCGATCCGCGCCGGCAGCCCCTGAAACTTCACGCGCTCGCGCGCCAGTCGGATCCAGCGGACCAGGTGCTCGTTCTCCGGAAACAGATCGAGGATCGCTTCGTCGGTGCGGTACAGGTCGCGCGGGTCGCCGGAGAGCGCCACCCAGCGGAACGGGCCCTTGCCCTCACAGAACAGCGGCCGGATGTAGGCGGGCACGAAACCAGGGTAATCGAAGGCGTTCGCGACGCCGGCATCGAAGGCGCGCTGGCGCAGGTTATTGCCATAGTCGAACACGACCGCGCCGCGCTTCTGCATTTCCAGCATAGCGGCGCAGTGCTTGGCCATCGCTTCGGCGGACTGCGCCTGATACGCAGCCGGGTCGCTGGCGCGCAACGCTACCGCCTCGTCGAGCGGCAGCTCCGGCACATACATCAGCGGATCGTGCGCAGGCGTCTGGTCGGTGACGACGTCGGGGGTGACGCCGCGCGCCACCAGTTCGGGCACGACGTCGGCGGCGTTCGCGATCAGGCCGATGGAGCGCGGCTCGCGCCGGCGCACGTAGTCCTCAACCTTCGTCATTGCCTCTTCGAGGTTGTCAGTCACCTCGTCGATGTAGCCATTGGCCAGCCGCCGCGCCGCGCGAGCCGGGTCCACCTCGACGATCAGGCCGACCCCCTCGTTCATCGTGATCGCCAGCGGCTGCGCGCCGCCCATGCCACCCAGTCCGGCCGTCAAGACGAAGCGCCCGCGCAGCGTGCCGCCAAAGTGCTTCTGCGCGAGCGCGCCGAGCGTCTCGTAGGTGCCCTGCAGGATGCCCTGTGTGCCGATGTAGATCCACGAGCCGGCCGTCATCTGGCCGTACATGATCAGGCCGTCGCGCTCCCAGCGGTCGAAGTTGGCCTGCGTCGCCCAGGCCGGCACGATGTTGGTGTTGGCGATCAGCACGCGGGGGGCGTCGGGGTGGGTGCGAAAGACGGCGACCGGCTTGCCGGACTGGACGAGCAAGGTCTCGTCGCCTTCCAACGCGCGCAGGGCCGCCACAATCGCGTCGAAGCAGGCCCAGTTACGCGCCGCTTTGCCGCGCCCGCCGTACACGATCAACTCATCGGGTTTCTCAGCCACCTCGGGGTCGAGGTTGTTCATCAGCATGCGCAGGGCAGCTTCCTGCTGCCAGCCCTTGCACGAAATCTGCGTGCCGCGCGGCGCGCGGACAGTGCGACTGGTGGCCATTGGCGCCTCCTTGAGGAGGGGCAGCGCAAACGCGCGCCCGTTACATCAGCGCTTCAACCCGTTCCACCCTCTCCCGGTACTCGGCCACGAACGCCGCATCGGTGATCGCGCCGAGGTTTTCCTGCACGTTGCGCAGCGCGCCCTTGATCGCCGCCTCGGCCATGTAGCCGGCGACGGTCGAGTCGCTCTGCGCCGTCTTCAAGCCATGCTCAAGCACGTCGCGTGCCAGCGCGCGCACGCGGTTCGACTGCTCTGCCACGCGCATCGGCACCGCCGCCGCGCCCATCATGGCGCGCTCGATGTCCGGCGCGCGCTCCAGCGACTCTTTCGGCAGCTTGTACGCGGCCAGCACGGCTCCATACGCCTGCGCGTCCTCGTCCACGGCCGCCGACAGCGCATCCTTCAGCGCGCCCGCCTCATCGCGGATCGACTGCATCGCCAAGTGCACGGCCGCGTACGACTTCTTCGTCAGCGTCAGCCCGGCGACCATCATCACGAGCGCGGCCGCCATGGCCCCGGCGTGCGCCGACGCGCTGCCGCCGCCCGGCGCGGGCAGCGGCGCGGCCAGCGCATCGATGAACGTCGCGCGGCTCTGTGCGGCTTCCGCCTGCGCCAACGCGGACTGCAGGCGCACTTCGAGCACCTGTTCGGCGGAGAAGTGCGGTAGTTGCAGGTATTGCGCGGCGGCGGCGGTCAGGGCCGCCTGCGGCACCAGCCCGACGATCTCGCTCTCGACGACCGGCACGCCATAGCGCTCCGCCTCGCGCTTGACCATGTCGAACGCGCGGAATAGCGGCGTCTGCGTGTAGTCGGTCATGTTCATGGAGACCTGCACCAGCCCGCGTTCCGCGAGGTCGATACCGAGCGCTTTGACGTAGCGCAGCCCGCCGGACGAGAAGCGCACCGCCTTCGCAATCGCCTTCGCGATCTGCAGATCGTGCGTGCCGAGGTTGACGTTGTAGGCGATCAGCGGAAAGCGCGCGCCGATCGCGACCGCCCCGGCCTTGGCGAGTGCACGCGGCCCGAAGTCGGGCGCGCGGTCGGGGTTCGTCTCGATCTCACGTCTGATGCCTTCGTACTCGCCACGGCGCACGTCGGCGAGGTTGCGGTTACCCTCGCGCGTTGCCGCGTCTTCATATAGATAGACGGGGATCGCCAACTCGCGCCCGACACGCTCGCCCAACTGCCGGGCGATGGCCACGCAGTCGGCCGTCGTCGCGCCGCGAATGGGGATGAACGGCACGACATCGGTCGCGCCCATGCGCGGGTGCTCCCCGCGGTGCGCGTCGAGGTCGATCAACTCGGCGGCTTTGGCGCAGCCCCGGAACGCCGCCTCGGCCACCGCCCCCGCATCGCCCACGAACGTGACGACCGAGCGGTTATGGCTGGCGTCCGATTCGCGGTCGAGCAGGACGACGCCCGCGACCGACGTGATCGCCGCGACGATGGCGTCGACGACCTCGCCGCGCCGGCCCTCGCTGAAATTGGGCACACACTCAATGATCTGTTGCACAGGATACGCTCCGGTCGCGCTGCGCGCGGGCGGCTAAATCTGCGCCCGCGCCGCGATGTACTCGCCGATCGCCAGGCTCGCTGTCGCGGCGGGCGACGGCGCATTGAGCACGTGCAGGGCGATCGGCGTCTCGACCAGGCGGAAATCGTCCACGAGCGCGCCGTTCGTATCGATCGCCTGCGCGCGCACCCCCGCGCCGCCGCGGAACACGTCGGCCTCGCCGATGTCGGGCACCATCTTCTGCAGCGAATGCACGAATTCGCGCTTGCTGAACGAGCGATGGAACTCGCCCAGCCCCATGCGCCAGTATTTGGCCGCCATCTTCCAGAAGCCGCCATACGTCAACGTGCCGGCCAGGTCGCCGGGCGAGATGCGGCCCATGGTGTAGCCTTCGCGCGCGAACGCCAGCACCGCGTTCGGACCGGCCTCGACTTCGCCGTGCACCGTGCGCGTGAAGTGGACGCCGAGGAACGGGAAGCGCGGGTCGGGCACCGGGTAGATCAGGCCGCGCACCAGATCGTGCTTTTCCGGCTTGATCAGATAGTACTCGCCGCGGAACGGCACGACGCGCACATCGACCCGTTCGCCGAACATGCGCGCGACGGCGTCGCAGTGCAGCCCGGCGCAGTTCACGACGTACTTCGCCGTGACCTCGCCGTGCCTGGTCTGCACGCGCACGCCGGGGGCGGCGCGGGCAATCCCGTGCACGGCGGCGCCCATCTGAAACGTCGCGCCGGCAGCCTCGGCGTCGCGGCGCATCGCCTGCGACACTTCCTTATAGTCCACGATGCCGGTGTTGGGCGAGTGCAGCGCGGCCACGCCGCGTGCGTGCGGTTCAATATCGCGCATGCGTTCCAGCCCGATGAACGTCACACCCGGCACGCCGTTGGCGACGGCGCGCTCGGACAGCGTCTGCAGGGCCGGCATCTCGCGTTCGTCTGTGGCGACGATCAGCTTGCCGATGCGCTCGTACTTGATGCCGTGCGCGTCGCAGAACACGGTCATCTGGCGCGCGCCGCTGACGCACAGCTTCGCCTTCAGCGAGCCCGGCTTGTAGTAGATGCCTGAATGAATCACGCCGCTGTTGTGTCCGGTCTGGTGCGCGGCCACCTCCGCCTCTTTGTCCAGCACGGTAATGCGCAGTCCCGGCCTGCGTTTCAGCAGCGCCAGCGTTGTCGCCAGCCCGACAATGCCTGCGCCCACCACCGCCACATCGTATGTCTGGCCCATGTCCGTTCTCGCCTCCGTCGGCTACGATTCTACCACGCGCGGCGGCAAAAGGACAGTGAACGGTGAACCCTAGGCCGCCATCCATCGGCGCGCATTTGCAGACCTCCGCCATCCGTTATACTATGTCCCCGGTTGTTCGAAACTCCGCACCATTCCCTGGGAGACCCCATGACCTACCGAGCACTTATTTCCGTCCACGACAAAACCGGCCTCGTCGATTTCGCCCACGCGCTGTGCACACTGGGCTGGGAACTGATCGCCAGCGGCGGCACCGCTAAAGCGATTGCTGGCGCCGGCCTGCCGGTCACGACCGTCGAGGCGTTCACCCGTTCGCCCGAGATCCTCGACGGGCGAGTGAAGACGCTGCATCCCGCCGTGCACGGCGGCATCCTGGCGCGCGGCGAGCAGGACGCGGCCGACCTGACGCGCGTCAACAGCGCGCCGATCGACCTGGTCGCCGTCAACCTGTACCCGTTCGAGGAGACCGTCGCCAAACCGGGCGTAACCGAACCCGACGCGGTCGAGCAGATCGACATCGGCGGCGTGGCGCTGCTGCGCGCGGCCGCCAAGAACTTCGCGCGCGTCACCGTCGTCTGCGAGCCGGGCGATTACGGCGCCATCGTCGACGAGCTGCGCGCCGGCGGCACGACGACCGCGCAGACGCGCCGGCGGCTCGCGCAGAAGGCGTTCGCGCACACCGCGCACTACGACAGCGCCATCCAGGCGTGGCTGCGCGGCGACGGCTCGCTCGACCTGCGGCTCGTCGCGCCGGTGAGGCTGCGCTACGGCGAGAACCCGCACCAGCAGGCCGAACTGTTCGCGTACCGCGCCGGCGAGGGACCGCTCGGCGGCACGTTCCTGCAGGGCAAAGAACTATCGTACAACAATATCCTCGACCTCGACGCCGCGTGGCGCGGCGCGGTTATGTTCAGCGACCCGGGCATCGTGATCGTCAAGCACCTCTCGCCGTGCGGCATCGCCACCGGCGCGACGACGGCCGAGGCGTTCGCCGGCGCGCTGGCGTCCGACCCGATCTCAGCCTATGGCGGCGTGATTGCCTCCAACCGCGCCATCGACGCCGACACCGTGCGCGCGATGGGCGACCTGTTCGTCGAATGCATCGCCGCGCCCAACTTCACCGCCGAAGCGCGCGAACTGCTCGCGAAACGCAAGAACTGCCGCCTGCTGTCGATGCCCAACCTGGCGATCGACCCGCTGCACGAGTGGCGCTCGGTCAATCGCGGCATCCTGCGGCAGACGATCGACCGCGGCGACCCGGCCGGCGCGGAGTGGAAGGTCGTCAGCGAGCGGCAGCCGACCGCCCATGAGATGCGCACCTTGCGCTTCGCCTGGGTCGCCTGCCAGCATGTGAAATCCAACTCGATCGTGCTGGCGCAGGGCACCGCCACGGTCGGCATCGGCGGCGGCCAACCGAACCGCGTAGACTGCGTGAAGATCGCCGTCGAGCGCGCGGGCGCGAGGGCGAAAGGCTCGGTCATGGCGTCCGACGCGTTCTTCCCGTTCGAAGACAGCGTGCAGTTGGCCGCACTGGCGGGCGTGACGGCGGTCGCGCACCCAGGCGGCTCGAAGCGCGATGCCGACTCGATCACCGCAGCGAACAAGGCGGGCATGGCGATGGTCGTCACCGGCGCGCGGCATTTCCGGCATTAGCAGGTTTCGGGGATCGGGTGTCGGGGATCGGGTGTCAGGGATCAGGGGTCAGGGATCAGGTGTCAGGGATCGGGTGTCGGGTGTCAGGGAATAGATTCAGCCGCAGCAGTCGCAAAGAGTGGATAACAGAGATCAGCATGCTGCCATTCACGCCGATTCATCCGAGCCGCAGGCCAAACGTCATGCGCCGCGTGTTCCGTATTCTGCCCGCGCCCTGATCCCTGACACCCGACACCTGATCCCTGACCCCTGATCCCTGACCCCTGACACCTGACACCCGATCCCTGATATCTAAAAAAACTAGCCAACCAGGTCGTTCGGGAGTAAAATAGGCCCGCGCAAGCGACTTCTTCATTGCACGCACGAGGACGTATGATCTCCTTTGAACTCTCCGAAGAGCAGCACCTGCTGGTCGAAACCGTCACCAAGTTTGCCGACAACGAGATGCGCAAGGCGGCGCGCGATGCCGACGAAGCGGGCCAACTGCCGCCCGCGCTGATCGACACCGGCTGGACGCTCGGCCTGACGCCGAGCAACATCCCGGAGGCGTACGGCGGATTCGGCGACCATTCTGCGCTGAACCTGGTGCTCGGCTACGAGGCGCTCGGCTATGGCGACCTGTCGGCCGCGCTGGCGATCACCGCGCCGGCCGCCCCCGCTTTCGCCATCCTGCTGTGCGGCACCGAGGAGCAGAAAACGCACTACCTGCCGTTCTTCACCGGCGACGATTTCTACCCCACCGCCGCGGCCGCGCTGATCGAGCCGCGCCCGTTGTTCGACCCGCGCGACCTCAAGACGACGGCCGTCGCCGACAGCGACCACTACGTGCTGAACGGCGAGAAGTGCCTGGTACCGCTGGCCGACGAGTCGCGCCTGTTCGTCGTGTACGCGAACGACGGCTTCCGCACGCAGGGCTTCATCGTCGAGAAAAACACCGCCGGGCTGTCGGTCGGCGCGCGCGAGAGTAACCTCGGCCTGCGCGCTCTGCCCACCTTCGCGCTGGAACTGAAGGACGTGCGCGTACCGAAAGCGGCGCGGCTCGGCGGCGAAGCCGGCTGCGACATCACGCGCATCTTGAACCACTCCAAAGTCGCGCTCGCCGCGATGGCTGTCGGCGTCGCCAAGGGCGCGTACGAGCACTCGCGCGAATACGCCAAGCAGCGCGAGACGTTCGGCGCGCCGATCGCCACCCGCCAGGCGGTCGCCTTCATGTTGGCCGAAATGGCGATGGAGATCGATGGCGTGCGACTGATGGTCTGGGAAGCGGCCTGGCGGCTCGACAAAGGACTGCCGGCCGACCGCGAGTGCTATCTGGCCAAGGCGACCGCCGACGACCTGGCGTACAAAGTCACCGACAACGCCGTGCAAGTGCTCGGCGGGCATGGCTACATCCGGGACAACCCGGAAGAGATGTGGCTGCGCAACGCGCGCGGCTTCGTGACGATCGAAGGGCTGACGCTGGCCTAGGACGGCGCACGTCCAATTTCACACGGGAGGCAACGGACCGATGACGCACGAGATGATTCTCACAGAGAAGCGCGGCAAGCGGGTCGCGGTCGTGACGTTGAACCGGCCGGACTCGCTCAATGCGATGCACCCGGTGATGCTGAGCGAGCTGTACGACCAGGTGCGCGCATGGGACAAAGACCCGTCGGTCGGCGCGATCGTCGTCACCGGCGCGGGCAAGGGGTTCTGCGCCGGCGCCGATGTGTCGGGCTGGGCGCGCAACACCGGCCCCGGCACGCCTGAGCGCACGCCCGTCTCGTATGAAGACTGGCTGGAGATCGTCTCCACAGGCAAGCCGGTCATCGCCGCCATCAATGGCGCAGCGGTCGGCTGGGGACTGACGATGGCGCTCGTCTGCGACGTGCGCATCGCGTCCAACGCGGCGCGACTGTCGGCGCGCTTCCTGCGCGCGGGCGTCACGCCGGAGTTGTGCTCCTCCGTCACCCTGCAGCGCATCGTCGGCTGGGGCCACGCGATGGAGATGATGCTGACGGCGCGGCTGTACTCCGCCGAGGAGTCGCTCAAAATCGGCCTGGTGACGCACGTCGTGCCGCACGACACGCTGATCGACGAGGCGGTGAAACTGGCCGACGAGATCGCCTTCAACCCGACGGATGGGCTGTATGTTGTCAAGCAACTGATGTGGGCGACCCTCCACGACAACGATCTGGCCGCGGCGCGCGCCCGCGAGCGGCGCGAGTTCGCGAACGCCATGAAACGCCCGGCGTTCAAAGAAGCGACGGCCGCATTCATGGAAAAGCGCCTGCCCGACTTCCACAAGGATGGCATGGACTAACACTCACCTGCGCAGCCGCGCGGGTTTCGCACGACGAGGTTCGCATGATCGACTTTGAAACGCCCGAATCGATCCAGCAGCAGGTGCAGATGCTCCGTTATGTGGCGGAGAACATGATCCGCCCGATCTCGCGCGAATTCGACGAGAAAGAGCACGAGAAGCCGACGGAGTTGTTCAACTTCATGTGGGAGACGCTCAAGCAGCAGAACCTCGCGTCGTACGAGCGCCAGCGTAAGCGCGCGGCCGAGGCCGCCGAGTCCGGCGACAAGCCGCGCCGCGCCAGCAACGCCAGCATGGCGACCATCCACACGATCGAGACGATGGCGTGGGGCGATGTCGGCATCTACCTGTCGGTGCCGAACTCGGGCCTCGGCGGCGCGGCGGTCGAAGCGGCCGGCACGCCGGCGCAGAAGGAGCGTTTCCTCAAGCGCTTTTCGGAAGGCGAACCGAAGTGGGGCGCCATGGCGATCACCGAGGCCGGCGCCGGCTCCGACACCGCGGCCATCAAGACGCGCGCCGTGCACGACCCGGCGACCAACGAGTGGGTGCTGAACGGCGAGAAGATCTTCTGCACCTCCGGCTGGATGGCCGGCGAGAAGTCCAAAGGCTTCGTGGTCATCTGGGCGACGATCGACCCGTCGGCGGGGCGCGCGGGCATCAAGTCGTTCATCGTGGATGCGGGCACGCCGGGCATGAAAATCGTCAAGCTCGAGAAGAAGCTCGGCATCCGCGCCAGCGACACCGCCACCATCCTCCTGCAGGACTGCCGTATCCCGTACGACAACATGCTCGGCACGGCCGAGGTCGGGCAGAAGCAGACGACCGAAGGCTACAAGGGTGTGCTGATGACGTTCGACGCCACGCGCCCGGCGGTGGCGGCCAGCGCGATCGGCGTGGCGCGCGCCGCGCTCGAAATGTGGCGCGAAGAACTAGAAAAGGTCGGCGTCCAGATCCGCTACGACAAGCCGAAGCACCTGCTGACGGCGATGGAGCGCGACTACCTCGAGTGCGAGGCGCAACTGCAGGAAGCGTGGCTGCTGACCAAGCGCGCCGCGTGGATGAGCGATAACCGCGTCTCGAACAGCGCCGAAGCGTCGATGTGCAAGGTCAAGGGCGGCATGGCGGGCGTCTACATCAGCGCGAAGGCCGTCGAGTGGCTGGGGCCGCTCGGCTTCTCGAAAAAGCTGCTGATCGAGAAGTTCTTCCGCGACAGCAAGATCGGCGAGTTGTACGAGGGTACGCGCCAGATCAACCTGTTGATTATCGCGCGGCGCATCCTCGGCTTCAGCAGTTCGCAATTGCGCTAAGACAACGGACGTGTCAACGGATCGTATAACGGATAAACGGATAGGGCGCCTGAGTGGCGGCCGGTCTGTGACACCCCAAAGGGTGCGACGTGTCGCCCGCACGGACGGGCGCGCAGACCACGCCTCCGCACGTTCACGTCGCGTTCGTGGTGAGGCCGGTCTCTGACCGGCCTAATTAGTCACAACCGAGCAGGCACGCGACGTATGCCTGCTCGGCTTTTTTCATCAGCGACATGCCAAAGACGAACCAGCGCGCAGCGCCAGCCATCGACGAGCAGCCGGTCCGGGACGTCCCGGGCGCGACGGCTTACTACCGCTCGAAGATCGGCGTCTTGAGAATCAGCGGCGGCCCCGACGGCATCGCGGCGATTGACTTTCTGGACGCCGAGCCGGCGCATTCGAACGCGCCGGCGATCGACAGCGTGCGCGAGGCGGTCGAGCAACTGGACGAGTACTTCCACCGCCAGCGCCGCACCTTCACGTTCAAGCTCGACCTGCACGGCACACCGTTCCAGCGGCGCGTCTGGCACGAGCTGCTGACCATCCCGTTCGGCCGCACCCGCACGTACATCGACATTGCGCTCGTGATCGGCACGCGCAAGCAGTTGCGCGCGGTCGGGCAGGCCAACGGACGCAACCCGCTGCCGATCATCGTCCCGTGCCACCGGGTCATCGGCTCCAACGGCAAACTGACCGGCTACGGCGGCGGCCTGTGGCGCAAAGCCTGGCTACTCGACTTCGAGAGCAACGCGCAGCAGTTGCGGCTGCTTTAACCGCGCGGGCGCATTTTGCCCGCCGTCTGCTATGGTGCTAAACTTTTCGGCAGGCGGCTCAACGGCCGCCGGTGTTCGGATCGCGAGCGGCGCCTGCCCTCAAGGCTTTGAATGCTTCGCCCGCTCGCCGTTCAACAAGGGAGGACTCTGTTATGAAGAAGATCGTACTGTCATTGCTGGCGCTGGCAATTCTGGCGCTCAGCGGCCTCGCCAGCCCGGCCGTGCAGGCGGCCAACGACGACGCCTACATCGTGGTATACAAAGACGGGATCGCCGACGATGGCGATGCGCGCACCACCCGGCATGAGCGCGAGCAGGGCTTTGCGGCCGAGCACCGCTATGGCAGCGTGCTCAAAGGCTTTGCGGCGCACCTGAACGCGCGGCAACTGGAAACGCTGCGTGGTGATCCCGACGTGGCGTTCATCAGCCGCGACGGCGTAGTCCGGGCCATCGGCATGGTGCCGGTCGCCGCGGGCGACAGCGTCCCCACCGGCGTGCGGCGCATCGGCGCGGGCACGACGACGACCGTCCACCAGGCCAGCAACGCCAACGTGGCCGTCATCGACACCGGCGTGGACCTGACCCACCCGGACCTCAATGCGGTCAGCGGCAAGAACTGCGTGCGCACGAACAGAAATGCGAATGATGATAACGGCCACGGCAGCCATGTCGCCGGCACAATCGCCGCAAAGAACAACGGCTCCGGCGTGGTCGGCGTCGCTCCTGGCACAAAGATCTATGCCGTCAAGGTGCTGAACGCGCAGGGCAGCGGCACCTGGTCGCAGGTTATCTGCGGCATCGACTGGGTGGCGGCCAACGCGGCCACGCTGAACATCAAAGTCGCCAACATGAGCCTCGGCGGCGGCGGTTCTAACGATAACAACTGCGGCAACAGTAACAACGACGCCATGCACAAAGCGATCTGCAACGCGACCGCCAAGGGCGTCACGTTCGTGGTCGCCGCGGGCAACAGCGCGACGAACCTGTCAACCAGCGTGCCCGCCGCGTATTCCGAAGCGCTGACCGTCAGCGCCGTATCCGACAGCGACGGCCAGGCAGGCGGCGTCGGCGGCGCGCCAACCTGCCGCACCGGCGAGCTCGACGACAAGTACGCGACGTTCTCCAACTATGCCGTCGCGGGTGCCGACCAGAATCATGTCGTCGCGGCACCCGGCGTTTGCATCCGGTCGACCTGGAAGAGCGGCGGCTACAACACGATCTCCGGCACCAGCATGGCCACCCCGCACGTGACCGGCGTGGTCGCGCTCTGCATCGGCAATGGCGGCACGGCAGGCGCATGCAACGGCAAGACGCCGGCGCAGATCATCCAGCAGATTCGCGCCGACGCGCAGGCATCCGCCTCGGTGACCAACGGATTCAACGGCGATCCGCTGCACCCGGTGGCGGGCAAGTACTTCGGCTACATGGTGTACGCCGGCGGTTATTAGCCCTGGACTTGTGGCACAATTACACACGCTTAACCCCTGCGGCGGATATAGCATCCGCCGCAGGCATTTCCCCAATATAACTGCGAGTACTACACCATGCCTAAACGACCGATAACGATTGAAGACCTCGCCCAGATCAAAGGCGTCGGCGACCCGCGCATATCGCCCGACGGCGCGCGCGTGCTCTACACCGTCAAGATCGGCGATGTGGACAAGAACAAGTACTATAGCCACCTGTGGACGATCCCCACGGCGGGTGGCAACGCGCGCCAGTTCACTTTCGGCGAGGTGAGCGACACGTCGCCGCGCTGGTCGCCCGAGGGCGGCACGATCGCATTTATCCGCAACAAAGACCGCCGCACGCAGATATGGCTAGCCGCGCTCGACGGCGGTGAGCCGCGCGCGCTCACGAACCTGCCCGAGGGCGCCATCGGCGACCTGCGCTGGTCGCCCGGCGGTGTGAAGCTGGCGTTCACCTTCCGTCCAGCCGCTTCGGGCTGGACGCGCGATGCGGCCAAGCAGCGCGAGGAGAACGGCAAGTCAAAGCCGCCGCGCGTCATCGCGCGCGTGACGTACCGGCTCGACGGCGCCGGCTTCCAGGACGAGCGCCAGCACGTCTGGGTCTGCGACGTCGCCAGCGGCGCGGCCAAGGCGATCACCACCGGCGACTTCGACAACGGCAGCCCCGCATGGTCGCCCACGGGCGATCTGATCGCGTTCGCGTCGGCGCGCGGCGCCGACGCGCTGCGCAACCGCTTCCGCAACGACATCTACACGGTGCCGGCGCGCGGCGGTGCGGCTCGCAAGGTGGCGGCGTACGACGGCTCGAAGTCGCAGTTGGAGTGGTCGCCGGACGGCCAGTGGATCGCCTGCTTCGGCAGCGAGTCGGGCGAAATCGGCTGGCGGCCCAAGAACACGCGGCTGTTCATCGTCGCGGCACGCGGCGGCGCCAGTGGGCGCTGGCGCTGCCTGAGCGCGGAGCTCGACCGCTCGGTCGGCGATCATTCGATGGGCGACGTGCGCGAAGGCGGCAACACGAATCCGATCTGGTCACCGGACGGCAAGCAGATCTTCGTCACCGTGTCCGATTCCGGCAACGACCATATCTACGCGGCCGATGTGGCGAGCGGCACGCTGACACGGCTGCACGGCGGCGCCGGCAGCGTGTCCGGCCTGAGCGCCGACCAGGCCGTGCGCTCGTTCGCCATCCTGCACAGCGACCCGTCGCACCCCGGCGAGGTGTTCGCCGGCGCGCTGAAGGGCGTTGGCCGCAAGCTGCAAATGGCCGTGCGCCCGTTGACCCACGCCAACCGCGAATGGCTGGCGAGCGTGGAGGTCAGCAAACCGCGCGAGTTCTGGCTGACGCAAGCGGACGGCACGAAGGTGCAGGGCTGGGTCATCCCGCCGCCGAGCTTCAACCCGAAGAAGCAGTACCCGGCAGTCGTGTACGTGCACGGCGGCCCGCACGGGCAATACGCTAACACGTTCTTCCATGAGATGCAGGCGCACGCGGCGCGCGGCTACGTGGTCCTGATGAGCAACCCGCGCGGCAGCAACGGTCGCGATGAGGAGTACGGCGCGTGCATCCACCGCGACTGGGGCAACCTGGACTACGCCGACGTGATGTCCGTGGCCGACTACGGCGCGGCCCTGCCCTACGTCGACGCCGACCGCATGGCGATCGCGGGCGGCTCGTACGGCGGCTTCATGACCAACTGGGCCGTCGGCCACACCCGCCGCTTCCGCTGCGCCATCACCGACCGCTCGATCTGCAACTGGATGAGCATGGTCGGCACAACTGACATGGCGATGCCGCCGGAAGGATTGTGGCCCGGCAGCCCGGTCGGCGACGAGATCGACCTCGGCTGGCAGTTGTCGCCGCTGCGCTACGTGCAGAACGTGCGCACGCCGATGCTGGTCATCCACAGCGAGGGCGACCTGCGCTGCCCGATCGCGCAGTCCGAAGAGTGGTTCACCGCGCTGAAGTTCCTGAAGCAGGAAGCAGTCTTCGTGCGCTATCCGGTCGAGACGAGCCACGGCATGAGCCGCGGCGGTCCGATCGACCTGCGCTTCGACCGCCTGCAGCGCATCGGCGACTGGCTGGACAAGTACCTGAAGCCGAAGCGGAGGTAGGACGCGCATTCGATTGTACGGGCGTTCAATTGAACGCCCGTATTTTTTCGCCCCAGGGCCATTCAATTGTCGTAGTGCATGCTGAAAATCCGACGAAGCGGGCGCTGAGCTTGTCGAAGCGCGTGCATTGCTGTGCCCTTCGACAGGCTCAGGGCACGGTCGCACGGTGGGCCTTGCGACTTTTGAATCGCCCTGCTTTTCGCCCGTTTTTGCTTTCCCTCGCGCCTGTTTTGTGGTAAAGTTGTCCGCAGAGGAACGTCCATGAGCCACACGGGCCGCATCTTTCAGATCAATGTGTCGCCGGCCGGCGGCGTGCCGAAGCAGGCGGTGCGCAGCGCGGCGATCGACATGCACGGCATCGCCGGCAACGCCGTCGCCAACAAAGAGAAGCACGGTGGACCGACCGCAGCGATCTGCCTGTACGCGCTTGAGCGCATCCTGGCCCTGCAAGGCGAAGGGCATCCACTCTTCCCCGGCTCGGCCGGCGAGAACATCACCATCACCGGTCTCGATTGGGATGCGATCGTGCCCGGCACGCGCCTGCAACTCGGCGACTGCGTGCTGGTCGAAATCACCCGCTACACCTCGCCCTGCCAGACCATCGCCGGGTCGTTCCGGGACGGCGACTTCAACCGTATCTCGCAAAAGACGCACGCGGGCTGGTCGCGCGTGTACGCGCAGGTGCTGACCGGCGGCGCCATCACGACCGGCGACCCGATCGCCGTCCGCTAGAAGCCGTCAGCACAATCTCCGCCACCATCCAAGGAGCCACCATGACAGACCTCATCACCCGCGCCGCAGTGATCGGTGCCGGCACCATGGGCGCGGCCATCGCCGCGCATCTCGCCAACGCCGGCTTCCCGGTCGTCCTGCTCGACGCCGTGCCCGCCACGCTGACGCCTGACGAAGAGAAGCGCGGGCTGACGCTCAAGCACCCGGCGGTGCGCAACCGGCTGGTGCGCGCCGGACTGGAGCGCTGCGTCAAGGCCAGCCCGGCGAACTTCGCGCTGCCCGAATTTGCGGAGCGCATCGTCACGGGCAACACCGAAGACGACATGGGCAAGCTGTCCGATGCCGACTGGATCATCGAGGCGATCTTCGAGAACCTCGACGCCAAGCAGGCGCTGATGGCCAGGGTCGAGGCGGTGAAGAAGCCGGGCGCCATCGTCAGCAGCAACACCTCGGGCATCCCGATCGGCAAGATCGCCGAGGGCCGCAGCGCCGAGTTCAAACAGCGCTTCCTCGGCACGCACTTCTTCAACCCGCCGCGCTACCTGAAGCTGTTGGAGGTCATCCCCACCCCCGACACCGCGCCCGAGGTGCTGGCGACGATCAAGGCGTTCGGCGCGCAGGTGCTGGGCAAGGGCGTCGTGATCTGCAAGGACACGCCGAACTTCATCGGTAACCGGATCGGCTCGCTGAGCGGCGCGTTCACCTCGAACTACATCGCGAAGCACGGCTACGGCGTCGAGGAAGTGGACGCCATCACCGGCCCGCTGATCGGCAACCCCAAGACGGCCACCTTCCGCCTGCTCGACCTCGTCGGCCTCGACGTGGCGGCGGCAGTCGGCGGCAACCTGTACGACCTGATCCCCAACGACGAGTCGCGCGAGATCATGCGCGACACCAGCTCGCGCGAGCTGCGCGCCGAGATGGTCAAGCGCGGCTGGCTCGGCAACAAGTCCAGGCAGGGCTTCTACAAGGAAGTCAAGTCGGCGGACGGCAAGCGCGAGTACTGGGCGCTCGACACGGCGACGATGGAGTACAAAGCGCCGCAGAAGATCCGCTTCGAGTCGGTCGGCAAGGCCATGGGCATCGAGCCGCTCGGCGCGCGACTGAAGGTGCTGCTCTCCAGCGACGACCGCGCCGGCAAGTTCCTGTGGGACACGATGTCGTTCAGCATGGCGTACGCCGCGCGGCGCGTGCCGGAGATCGCCGATGAGTTCTACCAGATCGACAACGCGATGAAGTGGGGCTACCAGCGGCAGATGGGCCCGTTCGAAATCTGGGACGCGCTCGGCGTCGCTGAGACCGCGGCGCGCATGGAGGCGCAGGACATCGCCGTCGCGCCGTGGGTCAAGGAGATGCTCGCCGCCGGCTACCCGTCGTTCTATCGCTATGCGAACGGCCTGCCGACTGGCTACTACGATCTGCGCACCAAGAAATATCAGCCGCTGCCTGCCGACCCCGGCATCGTCACGCTCGGCGCGTTGAAGGCGCAGGGCAAGGAACTGAAGGCGAACGAGAGCGCCAGCCTGATCGACATGGGCGACGGCGTGCTCTGCCTGGAGTTCCACACGAAGACAATGAACGCCATCGACCAGAACATCATGGAGATGATGGGCGCGGCGCTCGACGAACTGGGCAAGCCGCAGTACGCTGGCATGGTGATCGGCAGCGAGGGTGAAGCGTTCAGCGCGGGCGCCAACGTGGGCGGTATGGCGATGGGCGCGCAGGATGGCAACATGGCCGAGCAGGTTGGCAAGGCGGTCAAGACGCTGCAGGACCTGCTGATGCGCGTGCGCTACAGCCCGAAGCCGGTCGTCGCGGCCACGGCGGGCATGTCGCTCGGCGGCGGCGCGGAAGTCGCCATGGCATGCGCGCGGATCGTGGCGCACCTCGAAACGTACATGGGCCTCGTCGAAACCGGGCTCGGCCTGGTGCCGGGCGGCGGCGGCGTCAAGGAGATGCTGCGCCGCACCATGGCGCCGATGAAGTTTGCCAACGGCGTCAACCCGCAGCCGTTCGTCGGCAAACTGTTCCAGACGATCGCACAGGCCAAGGTCTCGGCCAGCGCCTTCGAGGCGCGCGCCAACGGCTTCCTCACCGACAGTGACCGGATCGTGTTCGGCCGCGACCGCCTGCTCGGCGAGGCGAAGCGCGAAGTGCTCAAGCTCGTCGGCGACGGCTACCGCCCGCCGCTCAAGGACAAGAACGTCTACGTCACCGGGCGCGACGGGCTGGCCACGCTGAAAGTGGCGATCTTCGGCATGCGCGGCGGCAACTACGCGACCGAGTACGATACCGTCGTCGCCAAGCACCTCGCCAACATCATCTGCGGCGGCGATCTGTCGAGCGGGCAGTGGGTGCCGGAGCAGTACATCCTCGACCTGGAACGCGAAGCGTTCGTCGCGCTCGTGCAGCAACCGAAGACCATGGAGCGCATCTGGGCTTTCCTGCAGACGGGGCGGCCGGTGCGCAACTAATACTGTCGCCCTGAGCGCGAAGGTAGCACTAAGCCTTCATACAGCGCCACGCGCGCGAAGGGCCTGAAATCTGTGGCCCACGTTGTTGCAGAAGATCGCGGGTTGAGATGTGTCACGCGCGTAACGCCCAGAATGGCGCAGTTTTTGCCTTCGCGTTCAGCATGACACGGTCATTAGGGCATCTTCAAGTCCAATCAGTGAAACAATTCGCACTTGGCCGATTCGTGAAATATGACTACTAAACGCATTGCGGTCAGCACGGGCGGCGGCGACTGCGCGGGGCTGAATGCCGTCATCCGCGCCGTCGTGCTGACGGCCATGAACCAGTATCACTGGGAAGTGCTGGGCATTGAAGACGGCTACGAGGGTTTGTTTACCGGCCACGTGCGCCGGCTCGACTACAAGGACGTGCGCGGCATCCAGCGCATCGGCGGCACGATCCTCGGCACGTCCAACCGGGGCAACCCGTTTCGCTACCCGGTGCAGATCGGCGACCGGGTGGAGATCTTCGACCGTTCCGACGATCTGGTGCGCAAGCTGAACGGACTTGGCATCGATGCGCTGGTCGCGATCGGCGGCGACGGCTCGCTGAAGATCGCGCTCGAGCTGATGAAGAAAGGCGTCAAGCTGGTCGGCGTGCCGAAGACGATCGACAACGACGTGTGCGGCACCGACGTGACCTTCGGGTTCGACACGGCGCTGTCGGTCGCGACCGACGCCATCGACCGCCTGCAGACCACGGCCGAAAGCCACCACCGCGTCATGGTCGTCGAGGTGATGGGCCGCAATGCCGGCTGGATCGCGCTGGAGGCCGGGCTGGCCGGCTCCGCCGACGCCATCCTGATCCCGGAGATTCCGTTCCACTACGAACCGCTGTTCGAGATGGTCGAGGCGCGCGCGCGGTACGGGCGGCACTCCAGCATCATCGTGGTCGCCGAGGGCGCAACGCCGGTCGGCGGCGAGCGGGTCTATCAGGACACATCGCGCCAGCGGCTCGGCGGCATGGGGCAGGAGGTGGCCAATGCCATCTTCGCGGCGACGAAGAAGGAGACGCGCGTGACGGTGCTGGGGCACCTGCAGCGCGGCGGCAGCCCGACCGCATTCGACCGGCTGCTGGCGACGCGTTTCGGCGCGGCCGCCGCGCACCTGATCGCGCAGGGCCAGTTCGGGCAGATGGCCGCGCTGCAGGGCTGGCGCGTGGTCTCGTGGCCGATCGAGCAGGCCGTCGAGCAGTTGAAGCTGGTGCCGCCGGACAGCGAGTTGCTGCGCACGGCGCGCGATACCGGCGTCACCTTCGGCGACGAGTCCAAGTTCAACGAGAAAACCCTCAGCATCGGCACGACGCAGGCATATCTGACGAACGAAGTCTAGGCAATCCATCCATGCGGCGGGCGCACAGCGAACCGGCGCTTGCAGGCAGTCCGACACCACTCGAGGAGGCGCAGAATGAAAGAAGCAGTCATCGTCAGTTCCGTGCGCACGGCCATCGGCAAAGCGCCGGCCGGCAAGCTGGCGCGCTACCGTCCGGAAGATATGGGCGCGATGGTCGTGAAGGAAGCGCTGGCGCGCGCGCCCGGCCTCGACCCCAAAGAGGTCGAGGATGTCATCATCGGCTGCGCCACGCCGGAGGGCGAGCAGGGCTACCAGATGGCGCGCGTGATCTGTCAGCGCGCCGGCCTGCCGACCGAGGTGCCGGGCCAGACCGTCAACCGGTTCTGCTCGTCCGGCCTGCAGACCATCGCGCTGGCGTCCGAGCGCATCATCGCCGGGTTCGGCGAAGTGTTCGTCGCCGGCGGCGTCGAGTCGATGAGCGCGAGCGCGCAGGGCGGCGGCCGCTTCAAGCCGAACCCGTACCTCGCCGAGGAGTACCCGGCGGCGTATACCGGCATGGGCATCACCGCCGAGAACCTGGCCGACAAGTACAACGTCAACCGCGCCGACTCCGACGAGTTCTCGTATCACTCGCACCAGAAGGCGATCGCGGCGATCGAGAGTGGCAAGTTCAAGAACGAGATCGTGCCGCTGCAGGTCGAGTACGTCGACCTCGACGAGAGCGGCAAGCGCCGGGCGCGCAACTACACCTTCGACACCGACGAAGGGCCGCGCAAAGACACTTCCCGCGAGGCGCTGGCCAAGCTGCGGCCGGTCTTCAAGAACGGCGGCACCGTGACGGCCGGCTCATCGTCGCAGACCAGCGACGGCGCGGGCGCGGCAGTCGTCATGGAGCGCGGGCGCGCCGAGGCGCTCGGCCTCAAGCCGCTGGCGCGTTTCATCGCGTTCGCGGTCGGCGGCGTCCCCGCCGAGATCATGGGCATCGGCCCGGTCGTCGCCATCCCGAAGGCGCTCAAGCTCGCCGGGCTGACGCTCGACCAGATCGACCTGTTTGAGTTGAACGAGGCGTTCTCGGCGCAGGCGCTGGCGGTGATCCGCACGCTCGAGATGGACATGGACAAGATCAACGTCAACGGCGGGGCGGTGGCGCTCGGTCACCCGCTCGGCGCGACCGGCGCGATCCTGACGGCGAAGTTGATCGGCGAGATGAAGCGCCGCAAGTCGAAGTACGGCATGGTCACCATGTGCATCGGCGGCGGCATGGGCGCGGCGGGGATTTTCGAGAATTTGCAGTAGAGTGCCCTGGCATCGGGTGCGGCAATTGATCTTGCGATTCCGTCTTGGAGACGACGATGAGGTTAAGGTACGAGCTAATCGTCTACTGGTCGAACGAGGATCAAGCGTATATCGTCGAGGTCCCGGAACTGTCGGGTTGTATGGCTGACGGCAAGAGCTACGCGGATGCCGTCGCCAACGCGCAGGTCATCATGCAGGAATGGATCGAGACGGCACGGGAACTGGGTCGCCCGATTCCGGATCCCAAAGGGCGGTTGATGTACGCGTGATGCAACAGGGGCGCAGCGGGGATTTTCGAGAAATTGCAGTAACTTACGATGGTATGAAGAGACGGGGCGGGCTACTCAGCCCGCCCTCATTTGCTACATGCAACCATCGTGGTGTTGGTAATGCGGGCGCGACTAATGGCTACTCCGGGTGCGTGACCAGTTGTTACACGCCCCGAACTTGGTGAAAGCGTCGCTTCTACTTCGTAGGCAATTCTCTTTCTCGCGACCCGCCTAGTTCACAACGGACTCAATGCTTGCTCCAAAACACGTTTTGCCCCGATATGTTTTGTGTCCCGAAAGTCAAAGTGGATGTGATTCCAGGCGGCTCGAGTCACAGGATCGTCAATTGCTTTCAAGGCGTTTATATGTGGGCGCTTAAATAGATTTCTTCAACGGACAGAGAATGGTTTTTCTTGATGATAGAGCAGCACAAACGGATAATCATGGAAGCGATGCGGAAAGTGTAATCTCAAACGCATCGGGATATCATCCTCGAAATCTAACAAGGGGTCTCTTTTGAAGTTGATCTGAAGGGAATGAGATGCCTTGCTGGGAAGCGACGGTATTTTCCATCCCAATGACACCCCTAAAATAAGACCGTCTTCGGCCTGGGACTCAGACACATCCTGCGATTCAACGGCCTCACCCGTTTGTTCATTTTTTCGAGAACTTGAGACGGGTTGTAGGAAAGATGGAGGACGAAAAAATAGGAAAGCCGATTCAATGGGCGGAGACTCAACAGTACCTGAATTCTTTACTTCTAGTCGTAACGTCACGAAATCCCCTGCTTGCGAATAGAGCCGCTTAGAGATTGTTGGCCCGCTAATTCCAACTGGAGCCGGATAGACGCGGAAACCTTCAATATCCAATTGAAGATAATCTGTGGGCAGGACTCTATCGGAACTGTCTCGTTTCGGGAAAGATTCTGAAATTGCCCACTTTAGTTTCTCGGCCAACTCTCGCCTCAGTTTTTCAATACTTCCTCCATAGATGGTATGCTGTCGGTGTTTCAGGTCGAATGGAATGTCATTCGAATCTTTTGTAAGGAGCAAGACGATTTTCCCCAGAGCGTGTGCGTATCCAACTTCATAAAAGACGTTTGGACTCCGCCCCGTCATGTCCGCAACAATTACGTCTGCTTTGTGAATCTGATTGAAGATGCGATCAAGTATGCCTTCAGTGAATATCTGTTCATCTACGCGTTCAGCATATGCACCTATTTCCTCAGCCGCTCCCTTAATGCCAAATTTGTAGATGTCATCAAAAGTCGAATCGAAAGGCATAAGCACAAATACGAAAGGCTTGGGTGCTGTTGACATTGAATCGGAGGTCAAAGTAATCTCCCTCATCTCTGATCTAGATATTCACGTACTCGCTGAGCTCTACGAAGCAAGGACGGAATCTGTTCATCGGCTGCACGAGTGAATTCCTCGAGCGCAAGCATCATTTGTTTGAACTCCTCGGCAAATTTCGCATGCTGGCGGTCACTCCAAGTCTGTCCAAGGCCAGCGAACTGTCCTTGTAATTCAGATGCTCCTTCAGAAACTTCGTCCGTGAACCGCCTTAGCGACCGGGCGAAACGCTCCAAATCATCGGGAGCCACTATTATTCGAGCCATTTGAAGCCTCAACTGTCATTGACTACAGGATTGGATGAGGTGACCGACTATGTTGCTATCCCTCAATTAGGTCATGGCGAACCCGATAAACCGGACTGTTCTTCGGACTTGCTAGTAAAGTGGCGACAACGTGTTATGCTGTTTGTTATTGGGAATCAAGTTCATCACGTGTCAGGTAACTAATGGAGGGGCGGTTGGTGTGAATCCAAGGTTCGCCATAGCCATACTGTGTTAGCCAGCCCTCTTCCAATAGGTGAAACGAGCATAGACGATTCCCAAGCCACTTGTCAAATTCTTCGCGCAGTCTTTCTTACGCCCTCAACACGCTGAACAGGTTCATCCCGCCGTCGGCGGTGAACTGGTCGCCGACGCGGAAGAAGCTCTCCTCGGCCAGTTGCCGCACCTCGGCCTGCGACAGCAGGTGGCAGTAGCGGTAGCCGACCTCGCCGCCGCGCCGCCAGTCGATCAGCGCATCGCCCGCGTCCATCGCCGCCGGGTCGACGCCGATCACCGACCACGGCGCGATCTTGCGGCGTAGGCTAATCGGCGAGACGAAGCGCCGCGAGCAGTAGCTCGCAAGAATCCAACGAGTCACCAACTCGAAGCAGGTAGGGACAGGTCTCTGACCTGTCCCGTTTTTGCCTTGCTGCTTGGTTGCAGGGAAGGGCCTGTGGCCTGTCCAC
>JACRMK010000093.1 GCA_016235055.1 Chloroflexota bacterium
CCCAACTTTGTTAGGAGGGGGTCGGGGGGAGGGCAACGCCGCTTACTTGTCGAGCCAGCGTGCGTGACAAGCACCAGAGGGCCAAGTTCATGGCAAGCCGGCATTGGACAGTACGCGTCCAAAGCCAAATTGAGAATTGCTGCACAGCGTATCCGCCGATTGACAGGTACTTCAAAATTCGTCTATAATGCGAAAAATCTTCCGCCGGTGATTTTTTCCGCAACCCTTGCAGTGTAGGGGCGCCGGCGAACGCTCGATTCCTCCGTGATCGTGGTGCGCATCGGCACGGTGTGTCTGAGCGCCAAATGACAATCTACGGGTGATGGCCGACGATCGTATGCACCGGCTGGCCGCGTCTTTACGACGTGACGGCGGCGGATACGTCTCCTGGACGAGAAGGTCGGGCGCGCTCGCGCGCCGGGCCGGTCGGCATTACTCACCTCACTGGAGGAGCCATGCGGAAGGGGCATATCGCGGCTGGTTTCCCTCGCTCTGTGCGCGCAGTTCGCCGCGCCTGCGCGACGCCGCGTTGCGCCGCGCCTCCCGGTTGTGCGCAAGCCACCGCCGCGCCCCGCGACGGTAAGCCGCTCGGTACGCCGGCAAAACCCATCTCCGATCATTCCGCCACGCGTTCGTTCCTCAGTTTTCGGGTCGCAGGTTTGTTCGTGGTTCATTGCTCGGCGCCGGCGAGACGACCTGTGTGTCATTGCTCGCCTCCCATTCGGTATCACACGAAGTATCAGCAGGGTTCGGCATCTCACGTTGCTGCCCCACAGATCGCGGTGTCCCCGGTAGCGGACGCCGTGAATCCGGGGGCGTTTTTGTTTGCCAATACCTGCGGCACACCGTGCCGATTGTTGTCGTAAGCCCCGGTCGCTCCGGGAGCCGAAGTAACGCAACGGGCAGCGCCGGCACGGGAGCCGGCGCGCACCGGGCGTCCAAATCAACGCAGGGACCTTTGGAGGAGGAGACATGCACCACAACCGCATAACCAGGGCATCCATCGGCTTAATGGCTGTAGCGCTACTGGCGCTACTCATGGCGACGGCGTGCGGCGGGCCATCCACCCCGGCACCGGCCGGGCCGACGCCACCGCCGGCGGTCGGGCAAACGCCCGCGGCGCCGGCGACCACGGGGGCGGTGCCGCAGCCGGCGACGCCCGCGGCGGCACAGCCGAAGCGCGGCGGCACGCTGGTTATCCGCTACTGGACGGGCGACCCGCCCGACCTCGATCCGTACCTCAACACGTCGTTCCGCAGCCAGGAGTTTGCGGCGTTCTTCTACAGCCGTCTGCTGAAGTTCGACAGCGGCCCGGATGTCAAGCCGAACTCGTTCAAGCCGATCGGCGACCTGGCCGACAAGTGGGAGGTTTCGAAGGACGGTCTGACGTGGACCTTCCATATCCGCGACAACGCGAAGTGGCAGAACAAACCGCCGCTCAACGGGCGCAAGGTAACGGCTGACGATGTGATGTTCTCCTGGACGCGCTTCCAGAAGGACAACGTGCAAAAGGCCGTGCTGAACATGGTCAAGGACGTCAAGGCGGTGGACGCCAGCAATGTCGCGTTCACGCTGAACGACATCTTTGCGCCGTTCGAGACGAGCATCGCGACGCCGTTGTTCTACATCGTGCCGAAAGAAGTCATCGACGCGGACGGCAACCTGCGCAAGACCATCGTCGGCAGCGGCCCGTTCATCTTCGACAAGTACGAGAAGGGCGTGCAGGTCGTCGCCAAGCGCAACCCGGACTACTACTTCTCGCCGATGCCGTACGTCGACGAGGTGGACCTGCTGATTGTGCCGGAGGACGCGACGGCCGTCGCGGCCATGCGCTCCAAGCAGATTGACATCAACGGCGTGTCGGCGATCGACGCGGCGTCGCTGAGCAAGACGAATCCCGAGATGCTGATCCGCAAGAACACGCAGAACCTGCTGTCGTTCATGTACTGGCGCGTGCAGGAGAAGCCGTTCAACGACGCGCGTGTCCGCCAGGCCGTCTCGCTGGCGATGGACCGCGACGAGACGATCAAGACGCTGTACGAGGGCGAGGGCGTTTACCAGAGTCATCTGGCGGCCGGCCTCGAATCATCGCATCTCAGCCCGCTCGACGCGAGTTTTGGCCCGAACGCCAAATACTTCAAGCGCGATGTCGCGGCGGCCAAAAAGCTGCTGGCCGACGCCGGCTACCCAGACGGCTTGAAGGTGCCGTATATTAGCGTGCTGAACGCGTACGGCAACACGTTTAACCAGGGTGTCGAGCTTGTGCAGAAGCAACTGAAGGACGCGGGCATCATCATGGAGTTCAAGCCGCAGGACTACTCGGCGTACATCGCGTCGACGTTCCTGGGCAAATTCGAAGCGCCGACGATGGTTTGGGGTCTCGAAACACCGGTGCAGGAAGCGAACGACTACCTCTTCAACATGTACGACCCGAAGAGCGCGCGCAACCATGCCGGTATCAACGACGAGAAGTTGAACGCCATGATCGTGAAGCAGCGCATGACGCTCGATAAGACCGAGCGCAAGAACCAGCTGTACGAGATCCAGCGCTACCTCGCCGAGCAGCAGTACTACGTTATCGGTACGGTGGGGATGCAGATGCAGTCGCTTCAGCCGTGGGTCAAGAACTTCTACTACGAGACCGACTACGGCCGCGGCGCGGAGTATGTCATCAAGGTATGGCTGGACGGCAAACCGCAGTAGGCTTGCGACGCCGGCCGGGCGGCGCGATCGGTCGCGCCGCCCGGCCGGCCCTGGCAGTCCAGGCTCGTGCGCGGGCGGCATGCACGGCGCGGCCGCCCGAACCCTGAAAACGATGGGGAGCTATGCAACAATACATACTCCGACGCGTGATCCTGATGGTGCCAACGCTGTTCGGCGTCACATTGCTGGTGTTTGGCATGATTCGCCTGCTGCCGGGCGACGCCGTGACCATGATGATGCAGGACTACGGCGGCTATGCCAAGGATCTCGAAGACCTGCGCAACAAACTGGGGTTGACCAAACCGTTCCACGAGCAGTATCTGGCGTGGGTCTGGGGCGCACTGCAGGGCAACCTGGGCACATCGCTGCGCAACAATACGCCCGTCATGGACGAACTCGTGCAGCGCATGCCGGTCACGTTCGAACTGGGCATGCTCGGGCTGGCGGTGTCGTTAATCATATCGATTCCGCTGGGCGTCTACTCCGCGGTCAAGCAGGATAGCCTGTCGGACTACATCGCGCGCAGTGCGGCCATCACCATGCTGGCCGTCCCCGGTTTCTGGCTCGGCACGCTAGCCATCACGCTGCCGTCGATCTGGTGGCAATGGACGCCGCCGTTGCGCTACACGCAGTTTTCAGTTGACGCGGGCAAGAACCTGAGCCAGATGCTGTTGCCCGCTCTCATACTCGGCATCGGCCTGTCGGGCACCATTATGCGCCTGACGCGCGCGCAAATGCTGGAGATCCTGCGACAGGATTTCATCCGTACCGCGCGCTCCAAGGGGCTGGCGGAACGGACCGTCATCTTCTTGCACGCGCTGCGCAATGCCATCATCCCGGTGGTGACGATCCTGGGTCTGCAACTGACGGTTTTGGTAAGCGGCACGGTTGTGCTGGAAAACATCTTTGTCGTGCCGGGCACCGGGCGTCTGCTGATTGAGGCGATCAGCTATCGCGACTTTCCCGTCGTGCAGGGCATCATGCTGATCTTCGCCGTGCTGATTATTGCATCCAACCTGATGGTGGACATCATCTATGCGTGGCTGGATCCGCGTATTCGCTACAGCTAGGCGCGGCCTGCCAGGTTTGCATGCACTCAAGGATACCCTGCCATGAGTTCGATTGCTCCGGCCACCGACGCCGTTTCGACTGCCGCGCAAATGGCCAAGATCTATGAGCCCAGCGTGTGGAAAACGGTGCGACGCTTCCTGCGCACCAAGCCGCTTGGCACGTTTGGGGCCGCCATTGTCGTGGCCTTCATGCTGCTGGCGCTGCTGGCACTGCTCGGGGTCATGCCATACCCGTACGACGAAGGCAAGGGCGCGGACCGCTTGCAGGGGCCGTCGGCGGCGCACTGGTTTGGCACCGACAATCTGGGCCGCGACATGTTCGCACGCATCGAGTATGGTGCGTTGATCTCGGTGTGCGTCGGGTTCGGCGCCATCTCCGTCGGCACGGGCATCGCGACGCTGATCGGCCTGCTGTCCGGCTACATTGGCGGCCGCTTCGATTTGTTCGTCCAGCGATTGATTGACATCTGGATCGCGTTCCCGCCGCTCGTGCTGCTGATCACCATGGTGACCATCTTCACCTCCGTCAACACCGACCCGGTCGTGTCGATCTTCATCATCGCGGCGACCATCGGCAGCCTCACGGCGGCGGGCGCGTCGCGCGTCGTGCGCAGCGCGGTGCTGACGATCCGGCACATGCCGTACATGGAGGCGGCGCGCTGCGTGGGCTGCGGCGACTGGCGCATCATCTTGCGTTACGTGCTGCCCAATGTGTTCGCGCCGATCATCATTCTGGCGACGACGCAACTGGGCGGCGCGATATTGACCGAGTCCACGCTGTCGTTTCTCGGCTTTGGCGTGCGGCCGCCGATGCCGGCCTGGGGCAGCATGTTGAGCGGGTCGGGCCGCCAGTTCTTCCTGGTCGCGCCGATGCTGGCGATCTGGCCCGGCCTGGCGATCAGTGTGCTGGTATTCGGTTTTAACATGTTTGGCGACGCGCTGCGCGATGTGTTGGATCCGCGACTGCGCGGATCGCGCTAGGCTGCGCCGTCGAATAGCATCTCAATTGCCGTCCGGCGTGTGGCTGTCGCGACGGGAGAAAGGGGGCGATCCGGGCCGCGTCGCCCAAATTTGGGCTATACTACTGCGAGTTAGCGAGGCGTTTCCACGAGCGGATCCGGGAGCGCGCGCGGCCGCGCGAGCGGCCGGCCGATAGGGTTGAACTGCGGGGACGGGCGCCAGTCGCCGGCCTTCAAGCGGCGTTTGAGGGCTGCCCACTGACGTCTGAAACCGTTACCACTCATTGTTGGAAGGAGAACACTGTGGATCTGAGCTTTACCCAAGAAGACATTGCGTTTCGCGCGCGTGTCCGGAAGTGGTTCGAAGAGAACCTGCCGAAAGATGAGCTGAAGTCCCTTGACGAGCGTGTGGCGTGGCACCGCAAGCTGTACGCGGCCGGCTACGTCGGCATGGGCTGGCCGAAGGAGTACGGCGGCCAGGATGCGCGCCCGATGGAGCAGGCGATCGTGCAGGACGAGATGGCGCGCGTGAATGCGCCGTCGACCGTGAACGGCCTGGGCCTGTCCATCGTCGGCCCGACGATCATCCATCACGGCACGCCGGAGCAGAAATCGCGCTTCCTCAGGAAGATCATGAACGCCGAGGAGATCTGGTGCCAGTTGTTCTCGGAGCCGAATGCCGGTTCGGACCTGGCGGCGCTGAAATGCCGCGCCGACGACAAGGGCGATCACTGGGAGATCAACGGCCAGAAGGTGTGGACCTCGGGCGGCTTCATCGCCGACTGGGGTATCCTGCTGGCACGCACCGACCAGAACGTGCCGAAGCACCAGGGCATCTCATTCTTCCTGATCAACATGCGCCAGCCGGGCATCGACGTGCGACCGCTGAAGCAGATCACCGGCGGCTCGGAGTTCTGCGAAGTCTTCTTTACGAAGTCGCGCGTCGAGAAGGATCATCTGATTGGAAAGTTGAACCAGGGCTGGCAGATCGCGCAGACCACGCTCGGTTTCGAGCGCGGCGCCGGCACGCTGAACCGCGTGACGACCTACCTGATGTCGCTGCGCCGTCTGGTCGATGTGTGCCGTTCCCTGAAGGTGAACGGCCACACGGCGATTGAGGACGCGGCGGTGCGCCAGAAGATCGGGCGCGCGTACGTCGAGTTGGAAGTGATGCGCTATGCCGGCCTGCGCATCCTGTCGCGGTTGGAGAAGGGCCAGCGGCCCGGCCCCGAATCGTCGATTGCGAAGCTGTATTACAGCGAGTACGACAAGCGGTACCATCACTGGGTGATGGAGATTCTCGGCCCGTATGGCAACCTGCTCGAAGGCACGCCGGCGGCCTATGCCGAGGAAACGGGCAGCGGCGCCTCCGGCCGGCACGGCGTCTGGGGCGTGGACTTCCTGCAGTCGTTCGGACCCACGATCTACGCCGGTTCGTCGCAGATCCAGAAGAACATCATCGGTGAGCGCGTGCTCGGTCTGCCGAAGGAAGTGCGCACCGACCGTATCGAGATCGCCAAGCAGAAGGGCGGCTAGGCCGCGGGCGGGCGTTCGTCGCCCGCAGCGTACCATCACTTCGTGGAGACCACTCATGGACTTTGACTTCACTTCCGATCAGGTGATGCTCCGCAACACCGTGCGCGAGTATCTCACCGATAAATGCACGTCGCAGTTCGTGCGCAGCATGTTCGACGATCAGGCGGGTTACAGCAAAGCGATGTGGAAGGAGATGGCCGACAACGGCTGGCTCGGCCTGACCTTCCCGGAGGACAACGGCGGCCTGGGACTCGGCCAGGTGGAACTGTCGATGATCCTGGAGGAGATGGGCCGGGCGGTGCTGCCGAGCCCGTACTTCGCCAGCGTCGTGCTGGCCGGCGCGGCGATTGCCGACGCGGGCGACAAGGCGCAGAAGGACAAGTATCTCGGCGGCATCGGCAGCGGCGAGTTGATCGCGACGATGGGCTGGCTGGAAGATGCCACGAGCTGGGGCCCCGGCGCGATCAACCTGAAGGCCGAGTCGGGCGGCGGCGGCTTCGTCCTCAATGGCCTCAAGCGGTTTGTGCCGTTCGCGCACGTCGCCGACGTGGCGATCGTGGCGGCGCGCACGTCCAGCAAACCGGACGGCATCACGCTGTTCGCCGTGGACATGAAATCTCAGGGCGTGGCGACCACCCCGGTCACCAACATGGACTTGACCAGCAAGGCGGCCGAGGTATCGTTCTCCAACGTGCGCGTGCCGGAAGAAAACGTGATCGGCGACGTGGACGGCGGCTGGCCGGTGCTGAAGCGCCTGCTCGACAAGGCGGCCGTCAGCGCCGCCGCCGAGATGCTCGGCGCGTCGCGCAAGTCGATGGAGATGTCGGTCGACTACGCCAAGGTGCGCGAGACGTTTGGCCAGCCGATTGGCACGTTCCAGGCGATCAAGCACATGGCGGCGGACATGCTGGTCGAGGTTGAGTCGTCGCACGGCGCGGTTTACTACGCGTCGTGGGCGCAGGCGGCCGGCGCGCCCGACGCGTCGCTGGCGGCCTCGGTGGCCAAGGCGTATGTGGGCGACGCGTCGCGCAAGGTGTGCGGCGACTCGATCCAGTTGCACGGCGGCATCGGCTTTACGTGGGAGTTCGACCTGCACCTGTACTTCAAGCGGGCGAAGTACTACGAGCCGATGTTTGGCGACGCGGACTACCACCGCGAGCAGGCGCTGCGCACGCTGGAAGCCGAGACCAAGTAATCATGCGCGCCGGAGTGGCCGGCGGCCGGTTTGGAACAGGCGCGGCCGCCGGTCACGTCCGGCAGGAGACAGGCTATTATGGAAAACTTTGAAGTCAACTCTGTTGAGGAGATGAAGAAGTATATCGGGCAGGAGACCGGCCTGGGCGACTGGGTGTTGATCACCCAGGAGATGGTCAACAAATTCGCGGACGCGACCGGCGACCACCAGTTCATCCACGTGGACCCGGAGCGCGCGAGCAAGACGATGTTCGGCGGCACCATCGCGCACGGCTACTTCACGCTGTCGATGCTGGCCGGCTTTCTGGGCCAGAACGTGACCGGCATGAAGTCCAAGCTGCCCGGCGCGAAAATGGGCGTGAATTACGGCCTGAACAAGGTGCGCTTCATCGCGCCGGTGCCGGTCGGCAAACGCATTCGCGTACACCGCAAGCTGATGTCGATCGAGGAAGACCCGAACAAGCGCTGGGTGCAGGTGACGAGCGAGAGCACCGTCGAGGTGGAAGGTGTGGACCGCCCGGCGATGATCGCCGAGACGCTGGGGCGGACCTACTTCTAGAGCGTGCTTTCAGGCGCGGGCTGAACGTTTCAATCGATCGCGGGCGCTCTCCGCTTTGAGCGAGGAACTGCCGGGACTGCAGCATATTGAGCGCAATCCGCCGCCGCTATATCACGTCCTAGCGGCGGCGTTGTATTTGACGGGCGCGCCGAACGGAGCCGGGACATTCGCGGTTGCTTCGAACGCCCGGGCTTTTCCATTCTCGCCTGACAAACCGACGGCCGCACCCTGAGAAGTCCAGGACGCCGCGGCGACATGCGTGCGGACAGAAACTGGTGCGCCACATATCCACGCCGTCATTCCGGCGAAGGCCGGAATCCAGGCGGGCGTAACAGAGCCCGTATGCGTGCCAGATGCTGGCGTGGATGCCGGCGGTGGTCAGCGGCTTCGTTGCGCCTGGGCCTCCAGCCCAGGCGTGCTTAACGTCCAGCGGCGCGAAGCCGCTGGACAGCACCGCTGACCGTTAACCGTCCGCTGGCATGAGGCCAGCGGACAACGACATGCCGGCATGACGGGCTAGAATGAATAGTCAGTCTGGTTGCCAGCCAAGTTTCTGAACAGCCTGTCGAAGGGCGCCGCAAACATGCCGCAGGCTTCGCCCCCGTCTGCGCGGGGCGGTACGGCAAGTTCAGCCTGCTGTGCGCCGTTTCGGACACACTATTCGAAAATGGAAAGGCCCTCCCGAACGCTTCCGCGCTTGACGTCGGCCTGAAGGACGGGGAGAAGGTCTTATTGGCGCCGATTCATCCACGGCGCGGCGGTTACCGGGAACGGGAAGCCCCGGCAGTATGGCATCGATGCATTAATCCATCCGCCGCGCGGCGTGCGGCGTCTCTAAACCACATCCACATTCGGAGGAGGAGCACGGCGTGACCAGTCCACTGGAGCATTTCCTGAATCCTAAATCGGCGGCCATCATTGGCGTGTCGCCGAACTGGAGCTACATCAACACCATCTTCAAGCATTTCGTCGCGCTGAAGAAGCCGGGCCGCGTGTATCCGATCAACCCGCGCTATCCGGACGTGGATGGCGTGAAGTGTTACCACCGCCTGACCGACGTGCCGGATGATGTCGAGTTGGTGCTGGTCGCCGTGCCGGTGCGCCTGGTGCCCGATGCGCTGGAACAGTGCGAGCAGAAGAAAGTCAAGGCGATCAACATCATCACGAGCGGGTTTGCCGAGATCGGCGGCGAGGAGGGCGATCGCCGCCACAAGATGATGACCGACTTCGTGGAACGCACCGGCATCCGCATTGTCGGGCCGAACTGCTACGGCAACGCGAGCGCGATCTACCGCTTCGCCGGCATGCCGAACACGGCGCTGATGTGCCAGCGCGCCGGGCGGCTGTCGCTGGCGTTCCAGAGCGGCGGCATCGCCATCTCGGTCATCAGCAACTGCGTCGATCGCTACATTGACATCGCGCACGTGCTGAGCACCGGCAACGAAGTCGATCTCGACGTCGCCGACTGCGTGCGCTATTTTGCCGAGGATGACAACACGCAGGTCGTTGGTTGCTATGTGGAGCAGTTCCGTAAGCCGGAGGCGTTCCTGGAGGCGGCCGAACTGTGCGCGGCGGCCAGAAAGCCGATCGTGGTGCTGAAGAGCGGCCGCTCGGAAGTCGGCGCCAAAATGGCGCAGGCGCACACCGGCGCGCTGGCCGGCTCCGACAAGATCATCGACGCGATGCTGCGCAAATACGGCGTCACGCGCGTGTACGACTTCAACGAGATGATCGAAACGATGGCGATCATGCACTCGAAGAAGCTGCCGAAGGGGCGCGGGGTTGGCGCACTGACCAACTCCGGCGGCGAGAACTCCGTGCTGGTGGACCTGGCGGAAGAAATCGGCGTGTCGTTCCCGCCGTTCTCGCCGGACAGCGCCGCCATCATCCGCGAAGAGTTGTACGATTACATCGCCGTCAGCAACCCGCTCGACATCACCGGGCCGGGCGGCACCGCCGACATGAACGTACATGAGGCGGCGCTCGACGGCATGGGCTCCGACCCGAGCATCCACATCATCCTGCACAACCTCGGCGGCAATACGAAGTTCGACGCGGCCAGCCCGTCGGGCAAGGTGATACTGGCCGCAATCCAGAAGTACCCGGACAAAGTCTGGCTGCGCTCGTCGAAGGTGGCGGGCACGTTCCGCGACAAACCGCTGGGGATGCCGGACTTTGCCGAGCCGCGCGCCGACTTCGAGGGCGTGCCGTTCATGCAGGGCACGACGAACATACTGAAGGCGGTCAAGCACCTGATCGACTACGCGGAGTACCAAAATCGCCGCGCGGGTATCAAGCCGGCCCCGCCGGTCGATGCCGCGCGCCAGACGAAAGCGCGCGCGCTGGTCAAGGCGGCCGGCGGACGCGCATTGACCGAGAGTGAGGGCAAGCAGGTGCTGGCCCTGTACGGCATCCCGGTCACGAAAGAAGGCATCGCGCAGAGCGCCGACGAGGCCGCGCGTGTGGCGCAAGCGATCGGCTTCCCGGTTGTGCTGAAGATCGTCTCGCCGCAGATCATGCACAAGACCGAGGCCGGCGGCGTGGTGCTGAACGTCAAAAGCGCAGACGATGCCAAAACCGCGTTTGAGCGCATCACGGCATCGTGCAAGAAGTACAACCCGCAGGCCGAACTGCAGGGCGTGTCGGTGCAGGAGATGGTCGGCGGCGGCCAGGAGATGATCCTCGGCATGACGCGCGACCCGCAGTTCGGGCCCGGCGTGCTCGTCGGGCTGGGCGGCATCTTCGTCGAGGTGCTCAAGGACGCGGCGCTGAATATCCCGCCGATTGACGCCGAGGGGGCGCAGGCGATGATCGACTCATTGCGCGGCAAGGCCATCCTCAAGGGCGCGCGCGGCCTGAAGCCATCGGACGTGGGCGCGCTGGTGCAGACGCTGCAGGACTTCTCGCAGTTATGCGTCGAGTTGAAGGACGACGTGAAAGAGATCGATATCAACCCGTTCGTTGTGTTCGAAAACGGCAAGGGCGCCAAGGCGCTCGACTGCCTGATCGTGCCGGCGTAACCATTTCACAGGCCGGCGGGCGCTGGCAGGCTCGCCGGCCACTGAGCGAGGCGTAGTGACGAACTTCTCCAAAGAAGACCGCAACCGGGTGGTGCGCAAGCCGGAGCGCGGCCAGTACGACAAGAGCGTTATCTATCCGATCATCGACGAGGCCCTGATCTGCCACGTGGCGTTTGTGGTTGACGGGCAGCCGTACGTCATTCCGACGCTGCACGCGCGCGACGGCGACGACCTGCTGCTGCACGGCGCGTCGACCAGCCGCCTGATCGAGCATGCAGGGGCGGGCAACCCGCTCTGTGTGGCAATTACACACATGGACGCGCTGGTGCTGGCGCGCTCCATCTTCAATCACTCGGTCAACTACCGCTCGGCGGTGCTGTTCGGCCGCGGGCAGTTGGTCGAGTCGCCGGAAGAGAAGAACCGCGCGCTCGAAGCGTTCACCGAGCGACTGATGCCGGGCCGCTGGTACGATGCGCGCGAGCCGAACGCGCAGGAACTAAAGGCGACGGGCGTCGTGCGTATGCCGATCGACCTGGCGTCGGCCAAGGTGCGCACCGGCTCGCCGAAGGACGATGCGGAAGATATGGGGCTGGCGGTCTGGGCGGGGCTGGTGCCGGTGCGCACCACTTACGGCCAGCCGATCGGCGCGCCGGACCTGCAGCCGGGCACGCCAGTGCCGGCGTATTTGCGCGAATTCCTGACACAGCGCAACGGTTAGCCAATGCAAGGAAATATGGTATCATGCGCCCCGTAGGGCAAGGGTGCTCGCGCATGTTTGCACCATCGAATATTGACTCGCATTACAGCCGCACGGATCTGCTGGAGCGGATCGTCACGGCGCTGCGTGCCGAGGGCAAGGATCCGGAGCGCCTGTCGCCGTCCGATCTGGCGGCGATCGATCAGTTCCACGCGCGCGGTCGCGCCGCAACGGCCGACCTGGCGCGCCGGGCGGGGCTGACTGCCGGAACCTGCGTGCTGGATGCGGGCGGCGGCTTCGGCGGTGCGGGGCGCATGCTGGCCGCCGAATTTGGCTGTATCGTCACGGTGCTTGACCTCACGGCGGATTACATCCGCGCCGGCGAGATGCTGACGCGTGCGACCGGGCAGAGCGCCACGGTCACCTTCCGGCGTGGTAGCGTGCTGGCGATGCCGTTTGACGCTGCGGCGTTTGACTGCGTGTTCACGCAGCATGTGACGATGAATATTGCGGACAAGGCGCGCTTCTATGCGGAGTGCCGCCGTGTGCTGCGCCCGGGCGGCCGGCTGGCGCTGCACGACGTGATGGCGGGGGCCACGACCCCGGTGCTGTTCCCGGTGCCGTGGGCCAGCGGGCCGGCGCTTAGTTTCCTCGAAGCGCCGGAAACGACGAAGGGAATGATCGAGCGCGCCGGGTTCCGTCTGGTCGAATGGGTCGACGAATCGGCGCTGGCTGCCGAGGCGTTCCGGCGGGCGGCGGCGCGCAGCGAGACGCCCGGCCCGCGGCCGGCGCAGTTGCTGCCGCTGGTCTTCGGCCCCGACGCGCCGGCGATGGCGGCCAACTTTGCGCGCAACATCGCCGAAGGGCGCGTGGTGGTGGTGCAGGCCGTGTTCGAAGCCATGCCGGTGTAGCGCGCGGCGGCAAACCGAGCAAAGTTCACAATCATCCATTTCATACAGAAACGGAGAACATTATGGGCAGACTCGACGGGAAAGTGGCCTTGGTCACCGGCGGCGGCGGCGGCATTGGCCGCGGCATCTGCAAGATGCTGGCGAAGGAAGGCGCGGCGGTCGTCGTCAACGACCTCGGCGTCAGCGTTTCGGGCGAGGGCGGCGACGCCGGCCCGGCCCAGAAGGTCGCCGAGGAGATCCAGGCCGAAGGCAGGCGCGCCATCTTCGACACGACGAACGTGACGAGCTACGAGGGCGTCGGCGCGATGATCGAACGCACCGTGCGCGAACTCGGCAGCATCGACATCGTGGTCAACACGGCCGGCATTCTGCGCGACCGGATGATCTTCAACATGAGCGAGGCTGAGTGGGATGCGGTCATCGCCGTGCACCTCAAAGGCACCTTCAACATCTGCCGGCACGCCTCGTCGCGCTTCCGCGAGCAGAAGTGGGGCCGTTTCATCAATTTCGCCTCGGTGTCGGCCTGGGGCAGCCCCGGCCAGCCGAACTACGGCGCGGCCAAGCACGCCATCATCGGGTTCACGCTGGCGCTCGCCAACTCGATGGCCAAGAGCAACTGCACGGCCAACGCGATTGCACCGGGCTTCGTGGCGACGCGCATGACCGACAACACCCCGCGCGGCCAGGCGGTCATGCAGCAGACCGGCAAGCCGATGAGCGAGCAGTTCAAGGGCACCGAGAACGACCCCGACGCGCTGGCCCCGATGATCGCTTACCTGGCGACGCCCGAAGCGGCGTACATCAACGGCGCGGTGCTCGGCGTGCAGGGCTACGCGTGGCACCTCTACTCGCATGCCGAGGCATTGCGCATCCTGCAGGCCGACCACAAGTTCGCGCATGACGAGCTCTGGGCGCTGGGCCCGCAGACGCTGGGCGCGGGCCTGACGCCGCCGCCGATGCCGCCCAAGCCGGGCGAGACACCGGCCCCGCGCCGCACTCAGGTGCTGCAGAACGATGCGGCGTCGTGGAAAGAGATCGCCCCCGGCGTGAAGTACTGGCAGTGGAATGAATACTACGAGACCAAGCGCGCCTAGTCCGCGGACGAGCGCATATCACCACCTACGGAGTCAGACATGGGCAAACTGGATGGCAAAGTAGCACTCGTCACCGGCGCCGGGCGCGGCATTGGCCGCGGCGTGGCCAAGGCGCTGGCCTCGGAAGGCTGCGCCGTGATCGTGAACGACCTGGGCGTATCGCTGTCGGGCGAGGGGCAGGACGCGTCGCCCGCGCAGCAGGTCGTCAATGAGATCAGTGCGGCGGGCGGCAAGGCGGCCGCGAACTACGGCAACGTCGCCAAGTACGACGAAGCGGCGGCGATGATCCAGCAGGCGGTCGACGCGTTCGGCAGGATCGACATTGTCGTGAACGTGGCCGGCATCCTGCGCGACCGGATGATCTTCAACATGAGCGAGGCCGAGTGGGATTCAGTCATCGCCGTGCACCTGAAAGGCACGTTCAACGTCTGCCGGCACGCGTCGTCGCGCTTCCGCGAGCAGAAGTCGGGCCGTTTCATCAACTTCTCGTCGTCGTCGGGTTTCGGCGCGCCGGGCCAGCCGAACTACGCGGCGGGCAAGTCGGGCATCCTGGGCCTGACCTGGGTGCTGGCGAACTCGATGCGCACGTCGAACTGCACGGCCAATGCGATCCTGCCGGGTGCATGGACGCGCATGATCGACTCGATCCCGCGCATGGCGCAGCGCGTCATGTCCGAGACGGGCAAGATGCCGAGCGAGACGGCGATCGGCACCGAGCACGATCCGGATAACATCGCGCCGCTGATCGCCTTCCTGGCGAGCGACGCGGCCGAGAATATCAGCGGCCAGTGCTTCGCAGCGTCGGGCTACCAGTACGCGCTGATCTCGCAGCCGCAGGTCGTCAAGACGATCCGCGCCGAGAACGGCTGGACGGTCGACTTGCTGGCGCAGGTGATGCCGAAGACGTTCGGCGCCGGCCTCAAGATTCCAGTGGCGAAGGAAGACGGCACGGTCGAGCAGGTCGGGTTGAACATGCACCGCGGCGATCTACCGGCTGATGCTTACAAGGAGATTGCGCCAGGCGTGAAGTACTGGAGTATTCCGCTCCCGCCGTACGGCGAAACACGGTAAAATTGTTGGACGGGCCGGCGGAAGCACGCCGCCGGCCCGTTCTGCACGTATAATACCGTAGGATACCGGGAGCAGGTGACGGCATCGCTCATGGCTGGACGGGCGGCCGTCGTCGCCGGTGCATAGAAGCCGGGGCCGCGCGCGGACTCGCAACCCCATCCATTACCCACGAGGAGAGCATGGCAAACAACATAGCGGGGAAGGTAGCCATTGTCGGCGTGGCCGAATCGGACCAGATTGGCATCGTGCCCGACCGCTCGGTCATCCAGTTGCACGCCGAGGCGGCGCACAACGCGTTGAGCGAGGCGGGATTGACGACCCGCGACGTCGACGGCATCTTCACCGCGGGCGTCTCGCCGATGGAAACGGCCGAGTATCTCGGCATCGTGCCGAAGTTCATGGACGGCACCGCGGTCGGCGGCTCGTCGTTCGTGATTCACGTCGGGCACGCGGCGATGGCGATTGCGGCCGGGCTGTGCAGCGTGGCGCTGATCACGCACGGCGAGAGCGGCCGCTCGCGCATCGGCATCGGCGGGTTTCCGCAAGGGGCGCAGACGATACGCGGCCAGTTCGAGGCGCCGTTTGGTCTGCCGTCGCCGGTGGGCGCGTACGCGATGGCGTGCTCGCGGCACATGGCCCAGTACGGCACAACCTCCGAGCACTTGGCGCAGATCGCTGTCTCCACACGTGGCTGGGCGTCGCTGAACCCGAAGGCGATGTACCGCGATCCGCTGACGATTGAGGACGTGCTGAAGAGCCGCATGATTTCGTGGCCGTTCCACCTGCTCGACTGCTGCCTGGTGACGGACGCGGGCGGCGCGATCGTGCTGACGTCGTTGGAGCGCGCACGCGACCTGAAGACGCACCCGGTGGTGGTGCTGGGGCGCGGCGAGAGCATCGACCACTCGAACATCTCGCAGATGCACGACTTCACGTCGGGTCCGGCGAAGGTGTCGGGCAAGCTGGCGTTCGACATGGCCGGCGTGCGGCCGGACGAGCTCGACCTGGCGATGATCTACGACTCGTTCACCTACACGGTGCTAATGACGGCCGAAGACCTGGGGCTGTGCAAACCGGGCGAGGGCGGCGCGTTCTTCGCGAAGGGCCGCACCGCGCCGGGCGGCGTCTTCCCGGTCAACACCAACGGCGGCGGCCTGTCGTATACGCATCCCGGCATGTACGGCGTGTTCACCATCATCGAGTCGACGCGCCAGTTGCGGCACGACTACCAGGACCAGGGCATCCGCCAGGTGAAGGACGCCAAGCTGGCCGTGGCGCACGGCACGGGCGGCGTCCTCAGCTCGGCCGGCACCGTCATCCTCGGGCGCGCATAGGCGCACCGTACCCTTCTCACACGAGGTCACACGAATGGCTGACTATACCAAACCGCTCCCGATGCCCGATCCGCTGACCAAGACGTTCTGGGACAGCGTCAAAGCGCACGCCATGCAGCTGCAGAAGTGCGGGGACTGCCAGAAGTTCATCTACTACCCGCGCGCCGTCTGCCCGTACTGCGGCTCGCGCAATCTGGCCTGGAAGCCGGTCAGCGGCCGGGGCAAGCTCTACGGCTTCACGATCAATATGGGCAAGCATCCGAGCACGGCGCCGTTCTCGGCCGACGCGCCGTACGTAATTGCGCTGGTCGAGTTGGACGAAGGGCCGCGTCTGATGACGAACCTGGTCGGCATCGACCCCGACCCGACCAAGATCAAGGTCGGCATGGATGTCGTCGTGCACTATGACGACGTCACGGAGCAGATTTCGCTCGCGAAGTTCAAGCCCGTGTAGCAGGTTTTTCATGCTCTGCGGCCTTTGAGGCCGCAAAATCCTACTGCGATTGACAGAGGAGAAATTCATGTTTGCGGCACGCATTGTCGGTCCGAAGGAGTATGAACACGTTCAGTTGCCGATCCCGGATATCGAGAACGCGCCGAAAGGCATGATTCTCGTCAAGACCAGGCGCGCAACGATCTGCGGCAGCGACATGCCGTATTACCTCGGCGTGCACCCGTTGACGATGCACCGCGCCAAAGAGTGCTTTTCGGCGCACGAGACGGTCGGCGAGGTCGTAGCCAGCAATTCGTCCAGGTTCACGGCCGGCGACGTTGTGATGTCCGAGCCGTATATGTTCAAGGGCCTCGGTCAATACTTTCTGGCGGACGAATCGCGCACGGCGCTGATCCCGAACGACGGCGAATGGAACAAGTGGACGCTGGCGCAGCCGCTCGGCACGGTGATCTGGGGCATGCGCAAAGTCGGCGCGCTGTTCCACCAGGATGTGGTCGTGCTGGGGCAGGGCGGCATCGGCCTGTTCGCGATGCAGATGGCGGCGAACCTCGGCGCGCGCAACATCATTGCGGTGGACAAGCATGCGCTGCGGCGGACCGTTTCGGCGAACACCGGCGCGACGCACACGCTCCCGGCGATGGACGATGACGCGCTGGCGGCGGCCGTGAACGAGATCACCGGCGGGCGCGGCCCCGACCTGGTCATCGAGGCGGTCGGGCACCAGACCGACACGCTGAACACGGCGATCAAGCTCGCCCGCTACGGCGGCAGCATCCTGGCGTTCGGCGTGCCGGATATCGAAGAGTACCCGGTGCTATACAACGAACTGTTCCGCAAGAACGTGCGGCTGATGCCGACCGTCTCGTCGCCCGACTACCCGCGCGACTTCGAGTTGGCGGTGCAGTACATCAAGAACGGGCGCATCCGCGTGGATGGCATCGTCACGCACGAGTTGCCGTTCAGCCGGTTGAAGGAGGCGTTCGACCTGTTCGCTGACCGCAAGGATGAGGCGATCAAGGTGATGATCAACTACGAACAATAGTGCGACGTGCACCAGATCGACCCTGCCGGATTGGGGTTTTGCGCGGCGGTACGGCGCGGCTATAATTCGGACGATTCAATGAGGACACCATGAGACCCACACAATCCGATTGCGCCGCGGCGGTTGTCGATATCGCCCCTCAGGTGGTTCGCCACCTGCGCGCGCATATCCGGTCGCAGAGCAGCCCGAACTTCACCATTCCCCAGTTCCGCGTGCTGGCGTACTTGAGCCGGAACGGGGAGGCGACACTATCCGAGCTGGCGACGAGCCAGGGCGTGTCCCTGCCGACCATGTCGAAGCTGGTCGGCAGCCTCGTCCAGCGGCGCTTCATCGACCGCGCGGGACACGGCACCGACCGGCGCAAGCTGAAGCTACAACTGACGCCCGAGGGCGCACAGGCGTTCAACACGATCCGCGAGAGCACGCGCGAGTTTGTGGCGGGCCGGCTGGCCGCGTTAGACGATGCGGAATTGCAGAACGTCTCGCAGGTAATGCAGTTGCTGCAGAGGCTGTTCGCCGCGACCGATCCGTTGAAACCGAAATGACTAACCGGTTGACCGATACTGAGAGGGCGGGCCGCAAGCCCGCCTTTTCGTTTGTGCGCGACAGCGGTATGCGCCGCGCGGCTTTGGTCTTCGCCCTCTGGTGGGTGACCGTGCAGGCGTATGCACTGCTCGCCTTCGCGCGCTTCCAGTTGTCGCTGCCGGATGAGGCGTACACCTGGACGAGCCAGATCCGCGACATGCTGCCGCTGGCCTGGAATGGCTTCGCGGCGCTGCACGCCCGCTTCGACTCCGGGTTCTACCAGATGATCGCGCTGAGCGGCTACAGCCGCGACACGGCGGCGTTCCTGCCGCTCTACCCGCTGCTGGTGCGGGCGGTCACGCTGGCGGCGTGCGGCTGGCTGCCGTGCACGGCGATCGACGCGGCGTTCGTGGTCAGCAACCTCTGTGCGCTCGGCGCTACGTGCGCGGTCTTCGCGCTGGCGCGGGTGGATCTGGACGAGCCGGCGGCGCTGCAGGCGCTCTTTTACCTGCTGGTGTTCCCGACGGCGTGGTTCCTGACGGCCAACTACACCGAGGCGACGTTCATCCTGCTGGCGGCGACGGCGTTCACTGCGGCGCGCCGGGGCCGCTGGGGCGCGGCCGGGGTGGCGGGTGCGCTGGCGATGCTGACGCGTGTGACCGGGCTGGCGCTGTTCGCGGCGCTGGCAGTCGAGTGGTGGCGGCAGGGCCGCGACCGGCGCGGCGCATGGCTGCTGCTGATCCCGGCCGCGTTCGGCGGCTTTCAGCTCTTCCTGATGGCGCAGGGTTTGTCGTTCTTCGACTCACAGTACCGCCTGTTTCACCGCGCCGCCTGGAGCTTCGATAGCTTGCCGGACAACCTGGACTGGGACCACCTGATCAGCTATCCGGCGGCGCAGGCGAACCTGCTGCTCGACGCCGGGCTGGCGCTCGGTGTGCTGGCCGTCTCGGCGTGGCAACTGCGGCGCGGCCGCGCGAGCTACGGCGTGTACGGCCTGCTGTGCGTGCTGATCCCGCTGTCGACCGGCCAGACGCTCGGCCTGAACCGTTTTGCGCTGGCAGCGTTCACCGTGCCGCTGGCGCTGGCCGGCGCGCGCTCGCCGTGGGTCGACCGCGCCTACACGCTCGGCGGTGCGCTGCTGCTGGCGCTGTATACGATGCTGTACGTGCAGGGCTACTGGGCGGGGTAGGGAGCTACTCCCCGCTGTGTCCCGACTCGAACGCCGCCATGTAGTGGCTGAACGGATGCATGACTTTCGCAAGTTTCACGAGTTCGCGGTCGAAGCCGGGCGCCAGCACCTCGGCGTCCGTGAAGTCGTGCTCGGCAATCAACTGCTTCAGCCGCAGCCACTCGATCTGCGGGTGGTCGCGCGCGACGCCTTGCGGCGCGGACTTCAGTCGCTCGCCGTGGATCTCCCCGAACTGCTGGCGGAAGGCGCGGTTCTCCACGATGCGCAAGAATGGCGCGGGGTCTGTGGCAATGCGGTCGCGGAAGGCGGACAGCGCGGCCGGCGAAGGGCTGTGCATGCCGCCCGCGAGCATCGAGCCGCCCAGCATTAACTGCAAATAGTACCCGCCCTTGAGCGACTTGCGCCCGCCCGGCGCGAGGTATGCGCCGAAGTGCGTCTTGTACGGCGTCTTGTCGGGCGAGAAGCGCACGTCGCGGTTAATGCGGAAGATGCAGTCCGGCGCGGTGGTGTGCCCGAAATCCTCGAACTTCCCTATCGCGGCCAGCAGGTACGCCACAAACGCCTCGAACTCGGCGCGGGCGGCGTCAAACTCGGCGCGGTGCGCCTCAAACCACGGCTTGTTGGTGTTGCGTTTCAGGCCGGCCAAGAAGGTCAGGACCGGCTTCAGGTCGTAGTCGGCGGGCATGCGGTTTCTCCCTCAGGTGGCATAGCTGTGGCGGGTGTCTGGAACATGAGAGACTTTGGAACGCGAGAGTCGCTAAAATTCACGAAAGGAGCAGGCCGCAGCGTGCGGCACCCCTTTCGTGCCCTTCGCGTCGTTTCGTGGCTTTAGTGTTCCAAACGCCTTGCTACAGCCCGATCGACCTCAGGTAATCGCGGTTGCGCTGTGCGCTGTCCTTTGGCGTGCCCATGCCGGGCAGGACGTCCTGCTCGACGAGCACCCAGCCATCATACTGGCGCTGGCGCAGCCAGTTGAGCACGGCGGGGAAGTCGATCATGCCTTTGCCAAGCTCGCAGAACACGCCGCGCGCGATCGCGTCGTTGTAGTCGAGCTTCTCGCGGCGCAACGCTTCGGCCACGTTCGGCTGACAGTCCTTGAAGTGCATGAACTTGATACGGCCGGCGTAGCGGTCCATCGCCGCCAGCACCGCGCGGCTGTCCTGCGCCTGCGCGCCGTAGGCGTAGTGCCCGGTGTCGAACACGATGTTCAGCACGGCCGGGTCGGTGCGCTTCAGCAGTTGGTCGATCTCGTCGGGCGTCTCGACGAAGCCGGCGCAGTGCGGGTGGAACAGCACCGGCAGGCCGGTCTCGGCGACGATGGCGCGCGCAACGCGTTCGACCCCGGCGACGTAGCGGTCCCACTGTGCGGCGCTCAGGCCCATCGCCGGTGTGACGCGCCCGGCGTTGAGCGTGCGGACTGGGTCGGTCACGTTGGCGTCGGCCAGGTTGATGAACGGCTTGTGCGTCTGCTTCTCCGAAACGGCGGCCAGCAGGCGCGCGACCCGGAGCGCGGCGGCCTCGCCGGGCTCGACCGCGGCCGGGTCCGCAAACGCAATACCCACGAACGTACCAACCATCGTCAGGTTACGCTTGTCCAGTTCGGCGCGCAACTGCTTCGGGGCGGTGGGCATGAAGCCCCAGTCGCCCAGCTCGGTGCCGGTGTAGCCGGTGCTCGACAACTCGTCCAGCATGCGCACGTAGCCAGCCGTCTCGCCGGGAGGCGCCGGCACGCCGACAACGCCCCAGGAACAGGGCGCGTTACCCACATGAATCGTTGGCATAGTGGTTGCTCCAATTGTTAGAGAGTAACTGCCACGGCCCGTCGGACAGTATCACGAAATGCCCGTGAGCCGTTATGTCATTTCGAAGCCGCGTAGCGGCTGAGAAATCCTGCCGGCGTGGCGAGGGAAGGGTTTCTCAGGCATTCCGTGCCTTCGAAATGACGGTGAGCAGTTGCGTTAGAGATAGTACCGTTCCTTCTTGAGCGCCGTTTCGTACACGGCGCGCTTCGCCTGCACGTTCGCATCGTCCGATACCTCGGCGACCACCACGTCCCACCATGACTCGTAGCCGCCGACGCGCTGCTCACGGTCGGTCTCGATCACGACAACGGTCGTGCGCGTCTGCCCGCGCGCTTCCTCCAGCGCGGCTTTCAGCGACGCCAAGTCGCGCGCCTCGATCACATGCGCGCCGAGGCTACGCGCGTTGGCCGCGAAGTCGACCGGCACCGGCGCGCCGTGTAACTGGCCGTCCGCGGCGCGATAGTTGGTGCGCGTGCCGAAGCCGCCGCTGCCGAGCGACTGCGACAAGCCGCCGATGCTGGCGTAGCCGTGGTTGTCCAGCAAGACGATCACGAGCTTGATCCCTTCCTGCAGAGAGGTGACGATCTCGTGCGCCAGCATCAGGTACGAGCCGTCGCCGATCATCACGACAACTTCGCGCTCCGGCGCGGCCAGCTTCACGCCAAGGCCGCCGGCGATCTCGTAGCCCATGCACGAGTAGCCGTACTCCAGATGGTAACCCTTCGGGTCGCGCGCGCGCCAGAGCTTGTGCAGGTCGCCGGGCAGGCTGCCCGCCGCGCCGACGACCACGTCGCGCTCGCGGCACCAGTGGTTGACCGCGCCGACCACCTCGCCCTGGCTGATCAGCGGGCCGTGCTCCAGGTTGTAGATACGCTCCACCTCGGCATCCCACTCGCGGTTGAACTGCGCGGCGCGGGCGCGGTACGCCTCGGCGGTGCGGAAGTCGCCGAGCGCGGCGGCCAGTTCATCCAGTGTGGCGCGGGCGTCGCCGGTCAGCGGCAGGGCGGCGTGCTTGAAGGCGTCGAACTCCGCGACGTTGATGTTGATGAAGCGCACGTCCGGGTGCTGGAACGCCGTCTTGGACGCCGTCGTGAAGTCGGAGTAGCGCGTGCCGATGCCGATGACCAGGTCGGCCTCGCGCGCCATGATGTTGGCGCCGGGTGTGCCGGTCGCGCCGATGGCGCCGAGCGCGAGTGGGTGATCGTAGCGCAGCGCACCCTTGCCGGCCTGCGTTTCGCCGACCGGGATGCCGGTCTGCTCGGCGAAGCGCTGGAGCGCGTCGCTGGCGTCGCTGTACAGCACGCCGCCGCCCGCGACGATCAGCGGGGCATGGCTGGCGCGGATCCACTGCACGGCGCGCTGCATGAGCGCGGCATCGGGGCGCGGCCGCGCCACGGTCCAGACGCGCTTCGCGAACAGCGCAGCCGGGTAGTCATACGCCTCGGCCTGCACATCCTGCGGCAGGGCGAGCGTCACCGCGCCGGTCTCGGCGGGCGAGGTGAGCACGCGCATCGCCTCGGGCAGGGCGGTGATGATCTGCTCCGGGCGGTTGATGCGGTCCCAGTAGCGCGAGACCGGCTTGAAGGCGTCGTTGACCGAGATGTCCTGGCTCGCGCCCGATTCGAGTTGCTGCAAGACCGGGGCGACGTTGCGCCGAGCAAAGATATCGCCGGGCAGCAGCAGCACCGGCAGGCGGTTCACGGTGGCGGTCGCCGCGCCGGTAAGCATGTTTGTCGCGCCGGGGCCGATCGACGTCGTGCAGGCGAAGGCGCGCAGGCGGTTGTGCATCTTGGTGAAGGCGCTCGCGGTGTGCACCATCGCCTGCTCGTTGCGCGTCTGGTAGTAGCGGAAGTCGGGGTTGGCCTGCAGCGCCTGGCCGATGCCGCCGACGTTGCCGTGCCCGAAGATGCCGAAACAGCCGGCGAAGAACGCCTGCTCGCGGCCGTCGCGCTCACTATACTGGTTCTTGAGGAAGCGGATGACGGCTTGCGCCATCGTCATGCGAATCGTCTCGTTCATTGGCTGCACCTACCATACCTTTCTATTGCGGCCACTATTAATCTCATCTGGTATCTGGCAATACGTCTGCCGGACACTGGGAATAACTTTTCGGTCGCCCCTCATCCCCTGACCCCTTCTCCCCGCACAAGGCGGAGAGAAGGGGAAGATTGTTTGGGGATTGGCGCGGCGGCGTAGCCGCCGCGCCAATCCCCTTTTGTTTCTCCTCCTCCACGCGAAGCGGGGAGGAGGCCGGGGGGGAGGGGAAGTCCCAGACGAACTCTGTCCATCCTGCCTGACGATGTGGACCAGAATCACGTTGAAAGTTAGATCGGCTTTTGTTTGGCGAAGAGACCCTCGAATTACAGCCCTCCGCGGGTCGAGACGAACGCCATTGCTTCGTCATAGGTCGGCATGAAGTTGGCGCAGCCGTGCTTGGTCACGACGATCGCGCCGCACGCGTTGCCGAGCCGGGCGGCTTTGCGCCAGTCCCAGCCCTTGACCACGCCGTACAGGAAGCCCGCGCCGAACGCGTCGCCTGCGCCGAGGATGTTATACACCTCGACCGGGTAGCCGGGCGCGTCGATTGCCTCGCCGCCGGCCAGGTGCACACGCGCGCCTTCGGAGCCGCGCTTCTCGACCACGACCTGCGGGCCGAACGCGAGCAGCGCCTGAATGGCGCCCGCCGTGTCACCATGCACGTGCGCGTCGGAGACCTGGCTGTCGGTTACCTCGATTTGGCGCGGGTCGGCCAGCAGGGCGGCGTTGATCTCGTCGATCGTGCCGATCACGATGTCGACTGAGCGCAGCGCCGAGCGGACGGCCACGCCGAACGCGCGCGCGTCGTGCCATTGGTCGGGGCGAAAGTCGACGTCGAGCACGACTTTCGCGCCGGCCCGCCGCGCCGATTCGGCGGCGAAGAGCGTCGCGCTGCGGCTCGGCTCCTTGCTGAGGTTGGTGCCGGCGAACTGGAAGACGCGGCAGGCGGTCACCGGCGCGGCCAACGCGTCGTCGATCGTCAACTGCAGGTCGGCGCAGTTTTCGCGGTAGAAGACGAGCGGGAACTTGTCGGGCGGCTCGATGCCGAGCACCACGGCCGACGTGCGGTGGCCGGGCTTGCGCGGGATGAAGCGCGTCTCGATCCCCTCCTTGTTCAGGAAGTTCAGGATGAAATCGCCGACCGGGTCGGCGCCGACGGCGGTCAGCAGGGTGGACTTGAGGCCGAGCCGGTTGGCGCCGACGCAGATGTTGGTCGGCGAGCCGCCGACGTACGCGGCGAAGCTCTTGATGTCGACGAACGGCGCGCCGACATCGTTGGCGTACAGGTCGAGGCCGGAGCGGCCCATGTGCAGGGTGTCGTAGGTGACGGTGACCATGTCGTAGTCCTATGTCGAGATCTCATACTGATTCAAGCGGTTCAGTCCTATCTTGTCATGCTGAGCGCGAAGGTCGAGCTTTCGGCCTACGACGCGCTGCGCGCGCGAAGCATCTACAATGCAACAGTTCAGATGTTTCGCGCGCGTGGCAGGCTTTCAGGAATGTGGTCTTGCCTGCGCGCTTCATCCTGTGCCCGCCGCTCTGCGCCGTGCACAGGACGTACATGACAGTTTAGGACGCGGCCAACTTGAAACAGTATCCGAAGTCATGTCGACCTGTGAGGTCTGCCCGATTCTCAATACAGCGGCAGGCGCGGATCGATGCCCTTGTAGTTGTGCTTCACCCATGTGAAAGCCGGATCGTCCACGTTGGCGAGACTCTGCGCGCTGCCGGCCAGCACGTTCAGGTAGTACGCCGTGCAGCCCGGTGCGGCGACGACCGGGTGGTAGCCCTCGGGCACCAGCACGGCGCAGTTGTTCGTCGGGCGCGCCAGCGCGTCGATCGGGTAGCCGGCCTGGTGCAGGGGCGAGTGCGCGTCGGTATACACGCGCTGGTAGGCGAAGCCCTCGGGGCGGTCGAACTTGTAGAAGTAGACCTCCTCCAGGTCGGCCTCGATCAGCGTGCCGTCGGCGTCCACGCGATGCACGTCGTGCTTGTGCGGCGGGTAACTGCTCCAGTTGCCGCTCGGCGTGTAGACTTCGACCAGCACGAGTCGGTGCACCGGTGAGCCGGGGCGCAGGATATCGTTGATCTGGCGGCTGACGTTGTCGCCGCCGCGGACCGAGACCGGCATGTCGGCCGGCTTCGTCAGGTACGGCGCGTGGTCCTGGTCGGTCGGCACCCAGGTCACGGCGTACTCGCAGTCGGTCTGTGCGGTGATCGTAAACGACGTGCGGCGCGGCAGGTAGAGCACGTGCGCCGGCCCGGCGAACACATCGCGGCGGCCGCCGACCGTGGGCCAGTTGCCGCGGTCCGACGTGACGCCGAACGTGCCGCACAGGTCGACGACCGCCAGTTCGTTCTCGCCGCTTTGGAACGACCACAACTTGCCGGCCGCCAACCGCCGCGCCTGGAACGAGATATACTCCCAGCCGGCCTGCGCCGGCGTCACGCTCGTGATCAGGTCCGGGTCGGCGGCGGATGACCGCGGCCGCACGAGGATGTTCTCGCTGGTGTACTGTGTGTGTGGTGTCATAGCGTCCTGTCGGGGTGCTGTAACTGGAAGAGCTTGTCCGGTGTGTTGGTGCAGATGGCGTCGACGTCGAGCGTGTGCAGGGCGCGTAACTCGTCGTCGCGCTCCTCGTGCCAGAGCACGATGCCGAGCCCGGCGGCGCGCAATGCGAACAGCAGGTCGGGCGTCAGCAGTGTGTGCGGTTGCGGTGCGCGCGCCTCCCAGCAGAGGTGTACCATGTCGGCGCGGGCGGCGCGGCACATCGCAATAAGGTCGCTGGCCGGGAAGACCGGGCCGACCAGCAGGGAGACGATCAACTCGGGCGCGAGTTCCTTCGTTTGGCGCACAAGCGCGGGCTGGAACGAGCCGACGATGACCTCGCGCGCGTCGCTCATCTTGTTGGCGCGCAGGCAGTCGACGAGCGGCCCCGGCGTGCCGTCGCCTTTGAGCTCAATGTAGACGCCGTTGCGGCCGCGCACTAGGTCGATGACCTCCGGCAGGGTCGGGATGCGCTCGCCGCGCCCGGCGTCGAGTTGCTTCAACTCGGCGAGCGTCAGATCTTTGATCGCGCCGCGGCCGTTGGTCGTCTGCTCGACGGTCGCGCCGTGCATCACGACCAGGTGGCCGTCGCGGCTCAGGTGCAGATCGATCTCGCCCATGTCGGCGCCGAGCTCGATAGCGCGGCGGTAGGCGCGTAAGGTGTTTTCAGGCTCGACGGCCGATGCGCCACGGTGCGCGACGATGCGGTAGGGTTGAGGCATGAGGGCTGATCCGGCGGTTATTGACCCTGAGTCGATTGTACATCCGCCGTGGAGCTTTGCAAGTCGGAAATGGGGGATCGGGGAACAGGGAACAGGGATCAGGGATCAGGGGTCGGGGATCAGGCATACGAGGGGTGCTGCGTAAAGACAGTGCGCTTTTGGAGCAATGCGGTAGAGCCAACATGCGACGACATGTCCGCGAAAGGAGGGCGCCTGATGCGGCTCGCGTATCAATCTGACGCGGCGATACGTGATGGACAAATGGGTAGGGACAGGTCTCTGACACCCCAATGGGTGCGACACCTCGACCGTCACTACATCGTTGAGCCGGTGACGGCGTGCTCGATAGTTCTGCAAACCACGCTAGCGGGGGGCTTCCCTGTCGTCGGTGAACTGTGACAGGTGCGCGGCGTGGGTGGTCAGGTAGTCGTCCAGGATGTGGCGCGCGGTGTCGATGTCGTTGATCGTCGGGTCGAGCAGCAACGCCTGCAGGGCGACTGCGCGGCTGCCGGTGCAGGCCGCCTCGACGACCAGATCGACCAGCGCCGTCTCGCGGCGCAACAGTTCGGCGATCGGCTCCGGCAGAGCGCCCATCGACAGGCCGCGCACGCCGCCGGCATTGACGCTGGCCGGCACCTCGACGATTGCACCGGCCGGCAGGTTCGGAATGTAGCCCTCGTTCGGAATGTTCACCGCCTGTTGGTAGAGGTTCAGGTTCGCGGCGATGCCCTCGATGACCTCGGCTGCGCCCTCTGTGATGACGCTGCGCAGCGCGTCGATGCTTCGCGTGCCCGCGGCCATCGCCTCGATCTCGCCCCACAGCGTGCCGCGGCTCGCCTCGGCCTCGTCCCAGGCGTAGAGCTCGATGCCGTACTTCTCCCACGGCTTCTTGACCGGCTCGTGCAGCCACGGCAGATACTCCGAAAGGTGCTCGTCGCCCGGCACCGGCAGCAGGCCGAATATGTCGGCGAGTTCGCGTGTCAGCGGCGCGACGCGCGCGGGTAGTTTGCGCAGTTGCTCCTTGAACAGCGGGTAGAGGTCCTCGCCGGTCTGCTTGTGGTGCAGCGACAGCATCCAGGTGAAGTGGTTGAGCCCGGCCGCCTTGATGTCGAGCAATTCATACGCTTGCTCGGTGAAGGCGGCGCGCGCGGCCGATGCCGACGGCGCGGGCCGCAGGGAGAGATCGGCGGGGACGGACAGCCCGAGCTCGTCGGCCAGCGCCCAGCCAGCCATCAGGTAGGCGCGCTTCAACTGGTGGCACAGGCCGACTGTCTTGATGCGCGAGTAGCGGGTCACGGCGCGCACCAGACGGGGCAGGGGGTTGCTGAACAGGATCATCCACGCGTCGGGGCAGTGCGTCTCCATCTGCCGCGCGATGCGCATGACCGGCGGTATATTGCGCGCCGCGTGCGCGAAGCCGCCCGCGCCGCCGTTCTCGCCATACGGCTGGTACGCGCCGTGGCGTCCGGGAATCTCCCAGTCGAGCCGCCAGAGCTTCTCGCGCGGCGGCACCTCGATCGAGACGATCACAAACGCCGCGCCGTCGAGCATCGCCGCCAGGTCGGTCGAGTACTCGATCGTCATGCCCGCGTCCCACTCGCGATTCATGCGCGCCGCCAGCCGCGCGATCAGCGCCAGTCCCTGCGCGTTGATGTCTACCAGCGCCAGCGTGCTGCCGTGCAGTCGTTCGCTGCGGATCAGCGTTGCCAGCGCATTCTGCCCGAAATTGGCGCTGCCCGCGCCCACGACGACGATCTTGGTTGGTTTCATGCTCGCTCACCGCGGATAGCCCGGTCGGGCATTGTGGTTGGCTGCCTGGCGCGCGCCGTTTACGGCGCGGAGGTATAATCGCGCGTCAGTTCGATCGAGCGCTCGCGGTCCATGACGCGGAAGGTGAATGAGCCGTTCTTGCGGTCCGGCGCCGGCGAGTCGAAGCGGACCTGATACTGCGTCGCCAGTTGCCCGCGCACTTTCTCGTACAGGTCTTTGAGCGAAGCCGCGTCGGGCGTCTCCAGGTACCCACCGCCAGTGCGCCCGGAGATCTGGCGCAGGACATCCGGCGTCAAATCCGGGTTGATCAGTCCGATCGTGTAGATCGGCACGTTGAGCTGCTGCACTTGTGCCAGCATATCCGATAGTGACGCGCGGCTGGCGGTGTCGGCGCCGTCGGTCAGCACGATCACGGCCTGGCGCCCGCCGAGTTGACGCTGGTTCGCGGCGATGCTGATGATCACGTCGCGCAGCGCGGTATTGCCGTCGGCGATCAGCCCGTCGAGGGCGGCGAGCACCACCGCCCGCTCGGTCGTGCAGGTGGTCAGCCGCTTGACTGTAGTGGAGAAGCTGTAGAGGCAGATGGCGCTGCCCGCGCCGATCTGCCGGACGAACTCGCCGGCGGCGGCTTTGGCGTTGAGCAGCGGCGCGCCGCGCATACTGCCGCTGACATCCATGGCGAGTGCGACGGTGACGGGCGACGCCTGGCTATCGACCGCACTCAGCGTGAAGCTATTCACCGGCGCGCCGTCGATCGCCAGGCTGCAGCGGAACGAGCCGTGCAGGCGGGTGCCGGCGCTGTCGGCGTTGATCGCAGTAAAGTAGGCCGTTAGCGCAGGGAACGAGGTGGTATCCACCTGCGCGCCGACGATGGTGAGGTTCTGAAGCGACACGACGCCGACCGCATCGGACGGCTGGCCGAACTCGCAGACCGAGAGCTCGCTCTCGCCGTCGCCGGCCCGGGCGCGCACGCGGATGGCGCCGCCGCCGGGGCAGAAACCGGGCGCGCTGAACGCCAGGGACCATTGACTGCTGTTGATCTCGCTCGACGGGGCCACGACGACGCCGCTCATCGGCCGGCCGTTCAGCCACACGTCAAAATCGACGGCCGCGCCATTGGGCAGCGGCGCGCCCCCTTTGGTCAATGCCGATTCGAGGCGCACGCTGCACGGCGCGTCGAGCTCGACCTTGTAGTCGCCGAAAGCCAGCGGTCCGGCCGGCAACGGCACCGGGGTGCCGCGTGCGCGCGGGCGGCCGCCGCTGGAGGCATCGGCGCCGCTATCGGAACCGAAGAAAGGCAGGCGCGACAGGTCGAGGCCGGGCACGCGGTCGCGGAACAGCAGGAGCCCGGCCACCAGGATGCCAAAGGCGGCCACCGGGCCGAGCGCCATGATGATGCCGTCGAGCATTCCGAACACGGTGCGGTCCGGGTTACGCTCCGCCGCAACCGGCTCGTCACCCAGGTCGCCCACGGCGCGGCGCGGCAGGGCTTTCTTGAGTGCCTGTGCCAGCGCATGCCCATCGGCTGGCCGGGCCAGCGGATCGGTTGCGGTTGCCTTGGCCAGCACGGTGGCCAGGCTTCGGTTGGCGTCGACATCGCCGATTACTGCCCACAGCAGCGCGCTCAGCGTGTAGACGTCTGCCGGTGGCGTGGGTGTGCCCGTGCGTGCTTCGGGTGCGACGAACTGGTCGGCGTTTCCGTCCGGCCGGGCGTCCATTGCGAGGGTGAGGTGTGAGGCGCGGGTGAAGCGCAGGCTGCTGAGCGAGAGTGGCTGCGGGCGACTCAGCGTCTGACCGGTACGATGCATGGTCCCGAGCGAATCGACCAGCCGGACCCATCGCCAGCCGACGAACGCGGGGTCCAGCCGCGGCGTCAGGTTGAGCAGGGTAGCGAGGGATGGCGCACTGACTTCAAAGGCGAAGTAGTGTCGCTCGCCCGCATCAAACAACGCACCGTCTAGCGCGTCCGGCGCTCCGTCGAATGGTGTATCCGATTCGAGCAGCCAGTAGAAGCCTTCGACCTGGTTGCGAATCGCCAGGAAGAGTGAACGGTCCCCGCGCGCGGCGACTTCGATAATTTGGTAGGCGTCGATGCTGTCGTTAAGGCGTGTTTGTGTTGCCATACTGGTTATCCGCGCTCATTGGCGCCCATGCGTGCCCGCGCGGTCGAGTTGACGGCGTCGCTTCGCGTGCTGGCGCCGGTCATTCGATTAGCGCGCCCTGTGCCGGATCGAGCAGAAAGCGACGCTCGGCGTCGTCCAGCCCCTCGTTCTCGATGTCGACACGGCGAAAGTGCGCGCCGTCCACCCGCGCGGGGCGGTACAGGTGCGCAAACTGCGCCACAGTCAGGAACGCGCCGCGCAGATCGGCCCCGCGCAAATCTGCGCCGCGCAGATCCGCGCCTTCAAGATCGGCGTTCGACAGGTCGGCGTCGCGCAGGTCGGCGCCGGTGAACGTGCTGCGCGTGAAGTTCGCGCTGCGGGCGTCGGCCCCGCGCAGCAGCGCGCCGCTCAGCTCACAGGCCTTGATCTGCGCGCCGCGCAGGTTGAGGCCGCTCAAATCGACGCCGCGCCATTGCGCGAACTTATCGTCCATGATCGCCGCGCAGTCCGAGAAATCCTTCGCCGCTATGCGGCGCGCGAACTCGGCGCCATCCATGGGCCGGGGGTCGTAGCGCTCCTCGGCCCACGGGTCGGCGTGGTTGTGGTAGGCCGAGGTGCGCTCCCAGAAGCCGAGCCGGTCTTCGGCCAGCAACTCGATCTGCCTGAGCCACTTCAGGCTCTTGTAGAAATATTTGCCGTGGCAGACCGAACGCACCGGGCCCCCGTGCGCGCGATCCAGCGGCGCGCCGTCCACCGCATGCGCGAGGATGACGTGCTCCAGCGCATAGTCGAGCGGCAGGGAGGTGTCGTGCTTGCGGCGCGAGTAGGCGGCGAAGCGCACGAATCGCGCATCGCGCAACGGGCCGGCCTGGTTGAGCAGCGTCGAGAGCGGCACGCCGGTCCAGCGGTGATCGAGGTGCGTCCAGCCGGTCACGCAGATGGTGTCCCAACTGCGCTCGACCGCAGGCAGGCGCAGAAAATCTTCGAGCGACAGTTGCAGCCGCGTGCGCACCAGTCCGTCCACCGACAGCCGCCACTCGGCGGGCGTGAACGGCGCGGGCTCGCGCTCCCCGACGACGGGAAACTTGAGCGTCAGCGATTGATTGGGCGAAAGACGGTCGTTGGTCATAGCGTTAATTGCAGCCGCCGGGGCGGTTCACGGTATCCATCAGCGGGGTGGCGCTGAATACGCCGCGCACCGCGGCGCGCACCTTGTTGACGTCCGGTAACATCACCCACCAGCCCTGCGGCGAGATCACGCTCGGCGCGAGATTGAGATCGATCGTCATGCCGTGCACGTTGCTCAGCTTCGTTTCGGCGGCGGTGCGCGCCAGCGGCAGGATCAGCGTGGGCGGCAGGTCGGTCTGGATGTACGGCTGCACGGCCTGGTAGAGCTGCGGGATGCGCGCGAACATGTCGGGCGAGAGCATCTGTTCGCGCACGCCGAGCAGGACGCGGTTCTGCCGGCGCATGCGGTCGAAGATGCCGGTGCTCAGGCGCGAGCGTGAATAATCGAGCGCCATCTGGCCGTCCATGCGCGCGCGCGGCGGCGCGACCTTCAACACGCGCACGCCGCCCGGCTTGCTGGCATCCGGGTAGCGCTCTTCGAGCGCGCAGTCGATGGCGACATTGATCGGCCCGATGGTATCGATCGCCTTGACCATGCCTTCAAAGTTGACGCGCACGTAGTAATCGATGGTGATGCCGAGCAGGCTGCCGAGCACCTGCTTGACCAGCGGCGGCCCGCCAAACTCGTCCAGTGTGTTGACGCGATTGGGTGAGCGGCCCGGGATGCTGACCAGCACATCGCGCGCGACGTTCACGATGCCGACGCGCTGGCTCTTCGGGTCGATCATTACGACGATCATCGTGTCGGTGCGCCAGTCGGTCGACCCGGCGCGGTGGTCGCTGCCAAGCAGCACGATGTTGAGCGTGCCGGGCAGGGGCGGCAGCGGTGTACCGGCCGGTGCGAGTGTGCGCGACGGCGTGGGGGTGGCCGTCGCGGCGGCCGGCTGCGGCGTCGCAGCGCGCGCGGCCGGCGTGCCGCTGGGGCGTGTTGCCGTTGTGGCGGGCGTGGCTGTTGGCGTTGGCAGCAGCATCTCCGGGTCGGCGTCGTCGGTCTGCGGGGGCGGGATGGAGGCCGGATCAAAGGTGGCGACCGACACGTCGAACGAGTCGCCGGCGCGCGGGGCGCTGACCGGTATTTCCATCATCAGGAGCACGGCCGCGCCGAGCAGCGCCGCGCCAGCGGCGATCAGCAGCACGCCGCCCGCCAGCAGGATTATCTTCCTCACGCCGTCTCCGCCAGTATCGGCTGCAGGCACGCGATCAGCGCGGCCATGCGCCCCGCCACGCGCGTCAGGTAGTCCTCATCGTAAGGTGCCAGCGGCACGGTCTCGTAAATCTTGCTCCAACCTTTGTCCCAGCGCTCGAAATGCACGCCGTCGCCCAGCGCATGCTTGATCTCGAACATGTGCGGGGTGAAGTGCTGCATCAAAGCGTCGTTCAACTCGCGGCCGCGCCGCTCGAAGTGCAGGCCGATCTCGAAGGCGTTGAGGCGCGTATACGCCGACGCTTCATAGTGCGCCGTGAAGTCGTCGTAGTAGACCTGCAGCATCCAGTTGCGCACGCGCTGCTCGAAAGCGCGCAGCGGGCGCGGCAGAAGCGGCTTGATGTGCGCCGGCAGGGCGCGGAAGAATTCGCTGGATCGATAGACGGTCGACATAGGGAAGTTGAATCGATTATAGCAAGCGTGGCGGCGGCGCACAAGCGCCTGAGATTTGAATTTCTCGCCTTGTCGTCGGCGTGAGCGCGCTGCGACCTGCCGGCGGTCGATTTGTCGCGCGCGCCGACGGGGCATAGAATAACGGCACACCAGCCGATGTCACCACGAACGATCCTGTTAGCATTCCTGCTGCTGTGCCTGTCCGCGTGCGAGCGCGAGCCCGATGCGCCCGCCGGGACGGCCTTGCCTCCGGCAGGCACGGCGCCCGCCGGCAACCCGCGCCCGACCGATGCCTCGCTATCCCCGGCCGCCAATCCCGGCACGCCCGGCGGCGGCAAACTGCCCGGCGCGACCATCGTGATTGCGGTCCTTAACGACCAGTCCGGCATCTACGCCGATTTTGGCGGCAGGTACGCCGTGGAGGCGGCGCAGATGGCGGCCGAGGAGTTCGTGTCGCGCACCGGCGCCGCCGTCGAGGTCATCAGCGCCGATCACCAGAACGACCCCGACAAGGCGGCCGCGCGCGCGCAGGAGTTGTTCGACAAATCCGGCGCCGATGTGATTCTCGACGTGCCGACGTCGGCGGCGGCGCTGCGCATCATGAAGCTGGCCGCCGACAAGCGCCGCCTCTACATCAACATTTCGGCGGCGACGGCCGATCTGACCGGCAAAGAGTGCAACCGGTACACCTTTCACTACGCGTACGACATTCCGCAACTGGCCAATGCGGCCGCGCAGTGGACGGCGCAGAACCTTGGTAAACGCTGGCACATCATCTACCCGAAGTACGGCTTCGGGCAGGAGATGGAAGCGGCGTTCCGCAAAGCGATCGAGTCGGCGGGCGGCACGGTGCTGGCGTCGGATCCGGCGCCGTTCCCGCACCCGACCGGCGACTACACGGACTGGCTGCGTCGCACGATCGCGTATCATCCCGACGTCGTCGGCGTGATGCAGGCGGGAGCCGATCTGGGTGCGGTGGCGCGCGCGTACAACGCACTCAAGGTGCGCGATCAGCGCATCACGCTGGTGGCGGGCCTGCTGCTGGAGACCGACATTCAGTCTGCCGGGGCCGATGTGCTGGCCGGCACCGTGTTTGCCACGCCGTGGTACTGGGCGATGGATCGCGAGGCGCGCGACTGGGCCGACCGGTTCCAGAAGCGCACTGGCGCGCGGCCGACGTTCGCGCAAGCGGCGACCTATTCGGCAGCGGTGCAGTACCTGGAGGCCGTGCGGCGCGCGGGGACGGACCAACCGGACGCGGTCATCAAGGCGCTGGAAAACTATCGCTTCAGCGATATGTTTATCCGCAACGGCTTGATTCGTGCCGAGGACCATCTGGTTCAGCACGACATGCTGGTGGGGCAGGTCAAGCCTTCGGCGGACGTGCGCGAGCCGCGGGATACCGTGAAGGTACTCGGCGTGGTGCCGGCCGATCGTGCGGCGCGTCCGGCCGCCGAGTCCGGCTGTACCATGCGCTGAGATCTGGCCGTCTATGAATAGTTCGCGCAACAGTGGCGCATATTTCACCGGCATGGCGCTCATCATACTCTACGGCGTGGTGCTGCTGCGCACGGCATGGATTTCCGACGACGCGGCGATTACGCTGCGCGTCGTGCTGAATACGGCGCACGGCTGGGGGCCGACCTACAACATCGCCGAGCGCGTGCAGGCGTTCACGCACCCGCTCTGGTTCGTGCTGCTGGCGCTGGCGAACGCCGTGCTTGGTAATGTCTTCGCGGTGGCCTTTGCGCTTTCGTTCGCGCTGGCGCTGCTGGCGTTTGTCCTGGCGCTCCGGCGCGGCGTGGCGACCGGGTGGGCGGTCGTCTGCGCGCTCGTCCTCATCGGCTCCAAGGCGTTTGTCGACTACAGCGGATCGGGGCTGGAGAACCCGCTGGCGTACCTGCTCGTGGCGCTGTTTGTGCATGGAATGACCGGGGACGATGACGCGCCGCCGCAGTTGGCATGGCTGGTGTTCCTCGCGTCGTTGATCTACCTGACGCGTCCCGACCTTGGCCTGCTCATCGCACCGCTGCTGGTTGTGGCCTACTGGCGGTCGCGGCATGACTGGCGGCGCGGGGCGTGGCAGACGCTGCTGGGCACGTCACCGGCCATCGTATGGACAGCGTTCTCGCTGGCCTATTACGGCTTTCCATTTCCGAACACGGCGTATGCCAAGCTGGGCAACAACGTCGACGGCTGGGATCTGGTGCGCCAGGGCGGGTACTACTTCCTCGACTCGCTCGATCGCGATCCGCTCACGCTGCTGGCGATTGCGCTGGCCGTGGTTTCCGGTCTGCGATCGAACATGGTAAATCGCGGGCTGGCATTCGGCATTGGAATCTACCTGCTCTATGTGGCGCGGATCGGCGGCGACTTCATGTCCGGCCGGTTCTTTGCCGTGCCGCTCTTCGCCGCGGTGCTGATCCTGGCGCGTATGCCGGCGATCGGTGGCTCCATGTCCGCGGCGCTTGCGGTGGCGGTTGCGGCGGTCAGCCTGCTGTCGCCGGGCGCGCCGCTGATGAGCGACAGCCGTTACAGCAATGAGAAGCTGAGCCTGGCCGGCATCGCCGACGAGCGCGGGTACTATTTCCAGCGCTGGGGGCTGATAGCGGGCAGCCGCGAGCGATTTGTCGATCTGCCGGCGTGGCCGGATGCGTCCGGCGCGCTCGATATTGTGGAACTGCGCGAAGTGTGCGGGGGTCTGGGGTACACCGGGTTGTATACCGGGCCGTGGGTGCATTTTGTGGACCGATGCGGCCTGAGCGATCCGTTGCTGGCGCGTCTGCCGCCGAATATCAATCCGAACTGGCGCGCCGGCCACTTCGAGCGAACACTACCGGAAGGATACCTTGACAGTATTCGCGGATCGGACAATCGCATCCGTGACGACAGGCTTAAGGAATACTACGACGCCATCCGGTTGATTACCCGCGCGCCGCTCGACGCGCCGGGTCGCTGGGACGCCATAATGCAGATGAATCTCGGCCGCTATGACAATCTGATCGAACGAGAGGGCTACGGGGCCGCGCCTTCGCTGACCTTAGCGGCGGAGGCGTTGACCACCGTGCGCACTGAGGGCAGTCGCTGGGATGCGCCGGGCAACATTGTGTTTCGCCGGCTATTTCCCGTGACGGTGACGTTCGGCGCGCTCCAGACCGGTAAGCGGGAGATCGACCTGTCATTCGATAGCAACGACCAGTACCGTCTCACATTCATGCGCGGCGCGCGGGCGCTGGGTAGCCTGGTGCTTGGTCCGCGACCGCTGCCGAAAGGCGGGCTGACGCGCTATGTGTTGCCGCTACCCGCCGGCATCTCCACCGATGGATTTGACGCGGTCCTGGTCGAGGCGCTTGAGGGGGATGGGGCGTACGCCCTGGGGCATTTCGTCGTGCGTTAGGCCGCCGATTGGCCTGCCTGGCGTTGCCGTGGCAAGCGCAAGGCGACCTGCGTTCCCTCGCCCACGCGTCAGGCGGCTGTAAACACCAGAAAATCCGCAGACGTTATATCGCCGAAGGCGGGGTGCCGTTCGACTCCGAAAAACCCGCATTCACTGAGCAACTGCCGGTAGTCCGACTCCTGATATGCTTGTGTCATCACGGCGTAGGGCGTCACGGAGGCGTTGGTGGGATCGATCACAAAGTACCGCTCAGTGGCGATCGCCCGCACAGCGTCCCAGTCCGATTCCTTCAGGCAGAGGTACGGCATATCCGAAAACAGGCCGCGCTCGGCCGTGAACCACGACGGCGGACGCTCGCCGCGCTGGCGGAGCGAATCGAACGTGGACAGTTCAAGCAGAAGCGTGCCCCCGTTCGCCAGCGCCGCGCGCGTTTTGGACACGATGGCCGCCGCATCGCTGCGCGCGAACGCGTTGAACTCCCCGTAGATGAGCATGACCAGGTCGTAGCCTGATCCATATTCGGCGGTGCGGATGTCGGCCTGCTGGAACACAGCCGGCAGATGCATGTCCGCAGCGCGCTCGCGGGCGTACATGATTGACGCCGGCGAGAAGTCGATGCCGGTGCACGAATGGCCGCGCTGGGCCAGGCGGTTCGCGTACAGGCCGGGGCCGCAGCCCAGATCGAGCACGCGCGACGGGCGGCCGCGCAACAGATCGGCGTGAATCCACTCGACGTGCCGGTCAATCGTGTCGAAGCGCCGGCTGGCGCCGTCGTGCGACTGCGAGAGGTGCTCGGCCAGCATGCGGCGGCTGAAGGCGGGATCGTTCCATGGGATCTTCAGCCAGCCGCCTGCCGCGTGCGACTCGCGCCGCACCAGATCAAGTAGTTCCATGCGAGTGCGTCTCCAGTTGGCGTGTGTCGACGAGAGTGAATGCCGCGGTGGCGGCCGCGGCCAGCGCGGCCCAGAACACGAATGGCGCGGCCGGGTGGATCGCGACCAGGCTGTTGCCCAGCGGCGGAGAGAAAACGCCGCCCAGCATGAAAAACATCTGCACGAAACCGATGGCCGAGCCGGTCAGCGCCGCGCCGACGCCTTTGGTCTCCATCACGGTGGTCATGTACACGGTCATGAAGCCGTCGCGCATGACGCCGGCCAGGAGCACGGCCGCAACGATCAGCCCGCCGCCGGCGACCGCGAGTGTGCCGGTGCCGGCCGCCATGAGCCCTGCGCCGAGCAGCAGGAAGCCGCGCCGCTTGCCGAGCCGGTCGGAGAGGACGCCGATCGGAATGGTGCCGAGCAGGCTGACGGCATGGAACGCCGCGACGGTCTGGTCGGCGTTGGGGCCGCTCCAGCCGATGTCGCGCAGGTAGAGCGGCAGGTAGGCGAGCGCGGCATTGACGCAGCCGCCGTAACCGAGCGCGCCGAGCGCCATGATCCACAGGTTCCGCATGCGCGTGACCTGCGCCAGCCCGGCCAGCGCCGGCATGCGCTGCAGGTGCGGACCTTCCTCCGGGTGACGGGTCGCCAGCCAGAGCAGGCCAATCAGCGCGGCCGCGCCGCCCAGCGCAAACAGCACATGCCGCCAGCCGCCGAGCAGGGGCGACAGGACGCTCGCGCTCAGCAGCGAGCCAAGCAGAAAGCCGAGCGCCATGCCGGCCGACAGCGCGCCGTTGGCCCGGCCGCGCTCGCGCGCAGCGAACCAGATCGCGCAGGTCTTGCTCAGGTTGATCGAGATGAGCGGCGTGGCCAGCCCAAACAGCAGCGTGGTGGCAATCAGCGCAGCGAAGCTGTCGGAGAGGCCGCGCAGCGCGCCGGTGATGGCGGCCAGAAAGCAGGCGGCCGCGATGGTATTGCGAGCGCCAAAGCGGTCGCCGATCGCGCCCGCCGCGAGGCTGAGCGCGATCGACATCAGCGCGGTGGTGGTCGTCAGCAGCCCGACCTGCACGAGATCCATGTGCAGCTCGTTCGCGATTTCGCGCGAGAGCACCGGCACGGCCATGGCCGGCACGGCGACGACGATCGCGGCGGTCGCCACCGTCAGCGCGAGTATGAGCCAGCGGTACGGTTGGTTCATGGTCAGAACGCGCCTTCGCGCGGTGCGCCGGCTTCCGTAGCGGCCAGCACGTCGCGCAGCCAGGCCGGGACGGCATCTTCGTTCCCGGCGCGCAGTGCGGCGGGAACGGCGGCCAGCGCCCGCTGCCAGGTCAGCGCGCGGTTGAGCGTGCCGGCTCGCAGCGCCAGATCGGCGGCGGCGCGCAGGCGCGCCGGCGGCGCGAAGCGCGTCCACGGTTCCAGATAGGCGTCGCGCGCCCGCGCGACCTCGGGACTGTTGGTGGCGACGCCGAGGCGCAGCCCGATGGCACGCGAGACGACCACCAGCGAGAAGAACGGGTGCGCCACGCTGGCGTCGCCCCAGTCGAAAAACGCGAAACGGTCGCCGTCCACGAACACGTTGTTGTCGTGAAAGTCGCCGTGCTCGATGCTTTCCGGCAAGTCGCAGGCGGCCAACTCATCGCACAGCGCCGCGTAGCGCGGTACGGCGGCGCGCAGGCGCGCGACCTCGTCGGCGCTCAACCCGTCAGGCTGGTCGATGCGCATGAGCTCAGGTTCTTGCAGCAGCGCCTGCAACTGCGCCGGCAGACCGGCAAGCCGCCGGTCGAGTGTGCCGAGCGCGAGCAGGTCGGGGACACGCTCGGCCATGGCGATCTGAAGCTCGGCGTAATCGGCAAGCACGCGGTGCCAGCGGCGCATGTCGCGGTCCGCGTTCATCAGCGGGCGCAGGGTCGTGCCCCCGTCGCGCATGAGCAGCCAGCCGCGCGCCGGGTCGGCGGCGACGAGGCCGGGCACACAGGCAGGGTGCCAGCGGACCAACGCGTCGGTCAACGCCGCTTCGCGCGCGTAGCCTGGCGGTGTGGCTTTGAAGTACAAATCACCTGCCGCTGTGGACGCGCGCAGAATGACCGACCAGGCGCGCTGACGGGCTTCGTCGACCGGGCCGATCAATGGCAGGCCGGCTCGCGCCGCTTCCGAGGCGATCCAGTCGTCGACCTCGGCGCGCCAGCCAGGCGCAGACCAGGGCAGGGCGGGCTCGGAGTTAAGAATCATGACATAAATGAACCCGCCCGATCTCACACCGAGGTCGGGCGGGTTCTGCTTTTGCAGTGTATGCCGATTGGGTTACGGCAGGCTTTCCTTCAGCACGCGCAGCCAGTTGCCGCCCAGGATGCCGTCGATGTCGGCCTGCTTGTAGCCGGCGTCTTTGAGCGCGTCGCCGAGCTTGCCGAAATCGCGCACGGAGTCCATCTCCGCGGGGATCGACTGCATGCCGAAACCGCCGTCGAAGTCGCTGCCGAACCCGACGTGCCGGGCGCTGCCGGCGATCTGGCAGATGTGGTCAATGTGCTTGAGCGCATCCTCGCGCAGGGTGACCGCCTGCTTGCCCTTCTCCGGCTCCCAGTCGGGATTCAGGAAGCGGTTATACAGCACGATGCCGATGACGGCCTCGCGCTCGATCAGCTTGCGGATCATGTCGTCGGTAAGCTGGCGGTCGGTCGGCACGAAAGCGCGGCAGTTGGAGTGCGACGCGATGACGCGGCCGTGGAAGATGTCGATGCCCTGCCAGAACGATTCTTCGGCCAGGTGGCTGATGTCCCAGATGATCGGCAAGTCGTTCATCAACTTGAGCAGCTTGCGGCCGTCGTCGGTCAGTCCGCCGGGCGCGCGGGTGCCGCCCGCATAGCGCGTCTGGCTCCACGAGAGGCCGAGCACGCGCACGCCGGCGTCGAACCAGCGCTTGATGTCGTCGGGCTTCACGATCGGGTCAGCGCCTTCCATCAGCGTGACCAGGCCGACGCTGCGCTTGTCCAGGCTGGACGACTGCCAGTGTGCGAGGTGCGCGTCGAGGTCGGAGCGCGACACGATGAGCTTGACGCGCGGATCCTCGTCGGCCAGCCGCCGGTAGTAGTCCATCTGCGCGCGCGCCATCGACTCGGCTTCCTGCGGCGTGCTGTAACCGATGCGCTGGTCGCCGCCGAACGCCGACGAGCGCGGCGAGACGTAGATGGTGGAGAACACGACGGCGACATCGCCGGCCAGCAGATCGGGCAGGCCGACGGTGGCCAGCCCCTCGCGGCCCTGGCCGCTGTCGCCGCCGTCGGCGGCGCGCTTGTCGGCTACGCTGGTGCGGAAGTCCCGCGCGCCGACCAACGCATTGTAGGCGATGTCTTCGTGAGCGTCGACTATGATCATGATGGACTCCGGCGCCCGCACGGAAGGCGCGGGCTGGTGGGTATTAGCCTTTGTACGCATCCTTCGACAGGCTCAGGCTTCGACAGGCTCAGCCCGCGCGCCTAGCCTTCATATGCGATCTGGCTGAACTTCATCAGCTTGTGCAGGCTGTGCTCGGCCTTGACGCGCCGGAATGTGCCGGAGCGCGAGCGCATGATCAGCGAATCGGTGCTGACCGAGTCGCCGCGATAGCGCACGCCCTCAAGCAGTTCGCCGTCGGTGATGCCAGTGATGGCGAAGAAGACGTTGTCGCTGCGAACCAGGTCGTTCATCCCGAGCACGCGCTTGAGATCGAGCCCCGCATCGAGAGCGCGGCGGCGCTCGGACTCGTCGCGCGGCCAGAGCTTGCACTGGATATTGCCGCCGAGGCACTTGATGGCGGCGGCCGAGATGACCGCCTCCGGCGAGCCGCCGATACCCATCAGCACGTCAACCGGCATATTGGGCGACGACGCCTGCAGCGCGCCGGCCACGTCGCCGTCGCTGATCAGCTTCAGGCGCGCGCCGGCAGCGCGAATCTGCGCAATCAGTTCGTTATGGCGCGGGCGGTCAAGCACCGTCACGGTCAGCTCTTCCAGATCCTTGCCGTAGGCGCGCGCGATGTTTTCCAGGTTGTCGCGCACCGGCGCGTCGATGTCGATGGCGTCGGCGGCGGCCGGGCCGACCGCGATCTTGTTCATGTACACGACCGGGCCCGGCGAATACATCGAGCCGCGCTCCGAGAGCGCGACGACCGAGACCGAGTTCGGCAGGCCGAGCGCCAGCAGGCGCGTGCCGTCGATCGGGTCCACGGCGATATCGGTGCGCGGCTCGTTGCCGTTGCCGATTCGCTCGCCGTTGTAAAGCATCGGCGCCTCATCTTTTTCGCCTTCACCGATCACCACGATGCCATCCATATCGACGGTGGAAAGCAGCAGGCGCATGGCGTCGACGGCGGCCTTATCGCAGGCGTTGCGGTCGCCCTTGCCCATCCAGCGCGCCGCGGCCATAGCAGCCGATTCAGTGGCGCGCACCAGTTCCATCGCCAGGTTGCGGTCGGGGCTTGTAGTTTCTGGCATGAATGTTACCTCGTCAGAGTGGACTCGCGATGCTGTGCATGGAGCACAACAAGTCGATGATAACACAAAGAAATTTCGACCGCAAATGCCTGCGCGACGGACCAGCAATTCTCAATTTGGAGTCTGTCCACCAGGTTGCCCCCTCATCCCCTGGCCCCTTCTCCCCCGCGCGCGCGGGGGAGAAGGGGAAAAGCTAACGGGGAGGTGCGCGGCGGCGCAGCCGCCGCGCACCTCCCCTTAGAATCTCGCCCCCTCCCAACTTCGTTGGGAGGGGGTCGGGG